>NZ_JBXVPZ010000328.1:0-10867 GCF_057961495.1 Streptomyces sp. P5F9
CCCGGACGGTCCGGCGGGTCGATTGCCGGACCGTCCGTCGCGTGGGCTGTCGAGCGATCTGCCGGGCGGCGTGTCGGATGGCATGTCGGGGGGATTGCCGAGGCGTCCGGCGCACGGGGTGTCGGGCGGGGTGTCAGGCGGTCCGGCGCACGGGTTGGCGGCCGGGTTGTCGGGCGGTCCGGCGCACGGGTTGGTGGCCGGGGTATCGGACGCGTCGTCGGAGGTCTTCGTGAAGACCGGCGACATCCCGGCGATGTGGCTGCGGGACAGCACGGCGCAGGTCCGCCCTTACCTGGCCGTGGCCACGGACCCGGAGGTCGGCGACGTCCTTGCCGCCGTCTCGCGCCGCCAGATCCGCTGCGTCCTGCTCGACCCGTACGCCAACGCCTTCAACGACGGCCCCACCGGCGCGCACGGCGAACCCGGCGATCTGCCCACGCCGGGCGACTGGGTGTGGGAGCGCAAGTACGAACTCGACTCCCTCTGCGCGCCGTTGCAGCTCGCGTACGCACTCCGCCGGGCGACGGGCCGCGAGGACCATCTCGACGAGGCGTTCCACCGCGCCGCCTGGCTGATCGTACGGCTGTGGCGGGCCGAGCAGTCCCACGCGCACCGGCCCTACCGGTTCGTCCGGCCGTCCGGCCCCTTCGCCGGCGACAGCCTGCCCCTCAACGGCCGTGGTGCGCCGGTCGGTTGGACCGGGATGACGTGGTCGGGCTTCCGGCCGAGCGACGACGCGTGCACCCACGGCTATCTGATCCCGGCCAACGCGCTGGCGTCGGCGAGCCTGCACGGCCTGGCCGAACTGGCGGCGGCGGTCCTCGACGACACCGAACTCGCCCATGAATGCTGGCGGTTGGCCGACGAGATCGACGCCGGAATCCTGGCCCACGCGGTGACCGAGGTCGACGGCGCTTCCGTCCTCGCCTACGAGGTCGACGGCCTCGGCGCGGCGTTGATGTGCGACGACGCCAACCTTCCGAGTCTGCTGAGCCTTCCGCTGAGCGGCTGGTGCGCGCCGGAGGACCCGTTGTACCGGGCCACCCGGCGCTTCGCGCTGTCCGAGGCCAACCCCTCCTACTTCAGCGGGAGTTACGCGTCCGGTATCGGCAGCACGCACACGCCGGACCGCCACATCTGGCCCCTGGCGATCGCCACCGCCGGCCTGACCGGCAGCGCGGACGAGGCGGCGCGGGCCCTGGAAACCCTGGCCGCCACCACCGCCGGTACCGGCCTGATGCATGAGAGTTTCCATGTCGACGCGCCGAGCCGGTTCACGCGGGACTGGTTCGGGTGGGCGAACGCGATGTTCTGCGAGCTTGCGCTGGAGGTGTGCGGGGGCGGGGTGCGGCATCTGTTTCCGGTGCATCCTCGGGCGTTGCCGGTGGCACCGGACGCGGGAAGCACACCTTCCTGACGTCCCGTCAGCCGTCGAGGCCTGAACGGGGCCTGGGCGGCTGACTCCCGTTGCCAGGCGGCCCGTTCCGGATCCGTACGCCGCGCCCGAACCATCACCCTCCCGCACCCGGAGGAGCCCGCCGTGCTGTGTGGGCCCAACCCTGGAGAGCGACACCCCTGACCGTCCGAGCTCAGGGCGTGATGGTGAGGGTGCCGTAG
This sequence comes from Streptomyces sp. P5F9, assembly GCF_057961495.1. Lineage (NCBI taxonomy): Bacteria > Bacillati > Actinomycetota > Actinomycetes > Kitasatosporales > Streptomycetaceae > Streptomyces > Streptomyces sp. P5F9. Next base: position 1,618 of record NZ_JBXVPZ010000328.1, read on the forward strand.
TCCGAGAGGTTGGTGAGGTTCAGCTGGCTCAGGGTGGCCGCCCCGCTCGTGCTGCCCGGCATCACGATGTGGCTCAGCGCTACACCTGAAATGGGCGCGCCAGGAAGGCCGTTGATGCGCGCGGCGGTCACACCGGCGTTGCGGACCCGGACGTTGGAGATCGTGACGCCGGTGATCGGGCCGATGCCCGCCGTGTTGCCGGTCATCATGGCGAGCCAGGTCCGGTTGTCGTCGTTCTTGTAGCTGAGCCGCTCGATGTCGATGTCGTCGAACTTGAGGTTCGTCGCGGCTGCCGTGCCGTACCTAAGGTGGACGCCGATGCCCACCGCCGCGTCGTAGACGACGTGCTGGAAGGTGACCTTGTTCTGCGACTCTTGAAGTGCTCTCCCGGCTGAAGCCGGGAGATTCCTGCTTACCTTGCGGCAGCGGGCTTGACGCGCTTCGCGCGCCTGACGACTGCCCTCCCGGCAGCCGGGACGAGCGCGTGGCCCATCCGGTACAGGTGCAGGATGTTGCGGGCCGCGTTGTGGTCGGCGTTGCCAGTCCATCCGCAGTCGGGGTTCTTGCACACGAACAGGGCCTGGGTCTCCCGGCTGCCGGGCGTGATGAAGCCGCACGCGGAGCAGCGCCGGGAAGTGCCCTGGGCGGGGATCTTGGCCAAAGTGCCGCCTTGGCGGGCGAGCTTGTACGTCAGCAGGGTGACCGTGCGGCCCCACGCCTCCCCGCTGATCGAGCGGTTCAGCCCGGACTTCTGGGCGACCTTCCTGCCTGGCTGGTCCGCGGTTCCCTTTGCGGACTTGACCATGTTCGTGATCTGGAGTGCTTCCACCACGACTGAACCGTATGTGTCGGCGATCTTGGCGGTGGTCTTGTGCTGCCAGTCCAGTGCCCGGCGCTTGGCTTTCGCGCGGAGCCCTGCGATCTGGTCGTAGGTGTGGTGCAGGCGACGAGAGGTGCGTTCGCCGGGCTTTCGGTGCTTCTTGCGGCGGGCGGCGCGCTGCTCAAGATCCAGGAGCCTGGCCTGCTCCCCGACGGTCAGCCATTCGCCGTGCTCGTATGTCTCGCCGTCGGACAAGGCCAGGGGCACGGTGATGCCGACGTCAATGCCGATTTCCGGCCCCTGGTGGGGTTCAGGCTGTGGTTGCAGGACCTGGACACGGAAGGCGATGTGCCAGCCGAGCGGGTCTTTGACCAGCCGGGCGCCGGTGATCCGATTCTCCTTGTCGGCCTGCTTGCCGACGGGGAGGTTCTTGGTCCAGCGGAACCGGACACGGCCGATCTTCGGCAGGGTGGCCATGCCCCACCGGCGGTGGACACGGACGATGTTCAAATCCCGGCCCTGCGGCACGTCCACGGTCAGGGCAGTGCGGAAACGGGCCTTGAAGTTCGGGGCGTCCGCTCGGCCGTCCCAGCAGTTCTTCCACGCCTGAAAATAGGTTTTCAGCACCGCTTGGGCGGCCTGAGCAGGAAGGACGGCGAGAAAATCGATGTCCTGGCGGGCCTGGCGGATCGCGGCGTCCGCCTGTCCGAGAGTCCGCTTCTCCTTCGGCATCATCTGCCACCAGGCGTGCAGGAGATTCCACATCGCGCGGGCCGCGTGCGCCTGGCTGTCAGCCTTGAGCGCCATGGCAGGGGGCAGTGCAAGCCGGGCACGGTGCCCGAACTGCCGTGTCCCCACGCCGCGATCACTCATGGATGACACTATACGGTATTGGTTTATGTCACCGCTGGAATCCAAACCCTGATGTGCGCACGGGCCGTCACGTCGTCCACAGCCTCCATGTCCACTTGGCTTTTGTCACCAAGCACCGGCGGGGAGCATTCACCGACGCCATGCTGACCCGCACGGAGGAGATCATGCGCGAGGTCTGCACGGACTTCGAGGCCGAACTGAAGCAGTTCACCGGCGAACAGGACCACGTCCACCTCCTCGTCCACTACCCGCCCAAGGTCCAGCTCTCCAAACTGGTCAACAGCCTCAAGGGCGTCTCCTCTCGACGCCTGCGCCAGGAGTACGACAGCCACGTCCGCAGGTATCTGTGGGGTGGGCACTTCTGGTCCGGCTCCTACTTCGCCAGCTCATGCGGCGGAGCACCCCTGACCGTCGTACGCCAGTACATCGAAGACCAGCAGCACCCCATGAGCTGACGCAATCAGCGCATGCCCGTGCCCACACGCACCGTCAGAACAGTCCCGAGATGGCGGCCCTCATCCCCGACGCAAACGACGGCATGACCACATTGATGGTCTGGACCGCAGCCGCCTAGCGTGCGGAGCCGCCGACCGTCACTCCCTTGTCACCTCAGGACGAACCTCCGCCTCCCGGGACTCAACTCCCGCAAACAGAACGGCGATCCCTCGGTCCGCTCCCGAATCGCTGCCATATTCGAGAACCACTTCGGAGGTGGCTGTGACGCTAGAGGCGACGACATCCCTGACGGCAGTGACACCCGCGGCGGACGGGACCGCCGGACGCATCGGCGATCTGGAACACCGGCGGGCACAGGCAGTTGCCACGGCCGCGCCGAGAAGACAGGGCGCTCTCGGTGCGCGGGAGCGCGTCGAACGGCTGCTGGACGCGGGCTCGTTCGCGGAGACCGGCGGGTTCGTGCGGGCGCGGGCGATCGGGGATGGTGCCCAACGCCCTTACGGCGACGGGGTCGTGACCGGGTACGGCACGGTGGACGGACGGCCGGTGTGCGTCTTCGCGCAGGACTCCACGGTCTTCGGCGGCAGCATGGGCGAGGCCTTCGGTGAGAAGACCGTGGCCCTCATGGAACTCGCCCTGAAGACCGGCTGCCCGGTCGTCGGCCTCAACGACTCCGGCGGCGCCCGCATCCAGGAGGGCGTCAACTCCCTCGCTCTCTACGCCGAGTTGGTGCGCCGGAACGTGAAGGCGTCCGGGGTGATCCCGCAGATCTCCGTCGTCCTGGGCCCGTGTGCGGGCGGTGCCGCCTACTCCCCCGCCATCACCGACTTCACCGTGATGGTGGACGGCGCCTCGCACATGTTCGTCACAGGCCCCGACGTCATCGAGGCGGTCACCGGTGAACGCACCACCGCCGAGGAGCTGGGCGGCGCCCGCACCAGCAACTCCGTGAACGGCAACGCCCACTTCCTCGCCGCCGACGAGGGCGACGCGCTCGACACCGTACGCGACCTGCTCTCGTACCTTCCCGCCAACAACCTGGAGCGGCCACCCGAGTACGCGCCCGGTTCCGTCGCCGACGGGGGGCCGCTCGACGGAATCGTGCCCGACCGGCTCGGACAGGCCTACGACATGCGGGACATCCTGCACGCGGTCGTCGACGACGGTGAACTCCTTTACGTCCAGGAGCTGTTCGCGCCGAACATCATCTGCGCGCTGGCCCGGGTGGAGGGGGCGAGTGTCGGGGTCGTCGCCAATCAGCCGCTGCACTTCGCCGGTGTCCTCGACATCGACGCCTCCGAGAAGGCCGCGCGGTTCGTACGGTTCTGCGACGCGTTCGGCATCCCGCTGCTGACCTTCGCCGACGTTCCCGGTTACCTCTCCGGCGTCCGCCAGGAGCGGGGCGGCATCATCCGGCGCGGCGCCAAACTCCTCTACGCGTACGCCGAGGCGACCGTCCCGAAGGTCACCGTCGTCGTGCGCAAGGCCTACGGCGGGGGATACGCGGTGATGGGCTCCAAGCATCTCGGCGCCGACCTCAATCTCGCCTGGCCCACCGCTCGTATCGCCGTCATGGGCGCGGAGGGTGCCGTCGGCGTACTGCACCGGCGCCAACTCGCCGCCGCAGCCGACCCGGAGGCTCTGCGGGCCGATCTGGTCGCCGCGTACGAGTCCACGCACGGGACGCCGTACCCGGCCGCCGAGCGCGGGTACGTCGACGACGTGATCGCGCCGCGCGACACCCGCGCCCATGTCAGCCGCGCCCTGCGCGCCCTGCGCGGCAAGCGCGCCCCGATGCCGGAGCGGCGGCACGGCAACATCCCGCTCTGACCGCCCTGTTCACCTCGTTCACCCTCGTCAGCCGACACCGCGATGTTCCGCGATGTGAGGAGTCACGCCCGATGGACAGCCGCCGCCCCGCGCTCGCCCCCGCGTACCGGACTCTGCCCGAGTACGTGCGGCACTGGGCCGAAGTCACCCCGGACCGCCGGGCGTTCACGTTCGTCGACCATCCAGCCCCCAACTCCCGTGGTGTGCACCGCACTCTCACCTGGCAGCGGCTGGATCTGCGGGTACGGGCACTGGCCGCGCGGGTCGCCGAGCACGCCGAACCCGGTTCGCGGGTCGCCCTGTTGTGTCCGCAGGGCACGGACTACGTCGCCGGTTTCCTTGCGGCACTGACGGCCGGGATGGTCGCCGTCCCGTTGTACCCACCCGGCCTGCCGGGGCAGGGCGACCGTCTGGTCGGGGTGTTGGGGGACGCACGCCCGTCCATCGTGGTCACCACAGAACGCGCTCTGCCCGAGGTGACGGACTTCTGCGAGCGCGCACAGGTCACCGTCCTCGCGGCGGACCGGGTACCGGACTCCGCTGCCCTCAACTGGCAGGCGCCCGCGCCGGATTCGGCCGCGACCGCCTACCTCCAGTACACCTCCGGCTCCACCCGCACTCCGGCCGGCGTCGAGATCACGCACGCCAACGTCGTCGCCAACGCCCGCCAGGCGCTCGCCGCTTACGGTGCCGACGCGCACCCGACGACCTGCGTGGGCTGGCTGCCGCTCTACCACGACATGGGGCTGGTGCTCAGCGTCGCGGCCCCGGTCGTACGCGGCCTGCTGTCGGTGCTCATGGACCCGGCCGCGTTCCTGCACGAACCGGTGCGCTGGCTACGGCTGTTGGCCGCGCATCCGCAGGCGCTGAGCGCCGCGCCCAACTTCGCCTACGACTACTGCGCCTCCGCCGTCACCGGGGCGCAGAAGGAGGGGCTGCGGCTGGACGGGGTCGCCGCGCTGATCAACGGCAGCGAACCCGTCCGGCCCGGCACCGCCGACCGTTTCCAGGCCGCGTTCGCCGCGCAGGGGCTCGCGGCGGAGGTCCACTGCCCGTCGTACGGGCTCGCCGAGGCCACCGTCTTCGTCAGCGCCGCCCGGCCCGGCCGACCGCTCGGCCGCTTCGCCCTCGACCGTGACGCGCTCGCCGCCGGAAAGGCCCTGCCGGCACGGCCCGATGACCCGCGAGCCGTGCTACTGGCCGCCTGCGGTACGCCGGTTGGGCAGCGCGTGCGCATCGTCGATCCGGTCGCCCGCGCCGTGCTGGTCGAGGGCGAGGTCGGGGAGATCTGGGTGCAGGGTCCCAATGTGGGGCGCGGTTACTGGAACAACTCCGCGCAGAGCAAGCGCGTCTTCGGCGCCACGCTCGGCGAGGACGCGCCGGGCAGTTGGCTGCGCACCGGCGACCTCGGGACCGTGCTGGAGGGGCAGTTGATCGTCACCGGCCGGCTCAAGGACCTCATCGTGATCGACGGCCGCAACCACTACCCGCAGGACGTGGAGGCCACCGCCCAGGACGCGCATCACGCCGTACGACGCGACCGGCTCGCCGCGTTCGGGGTGCCGGGTGGCACGGGCGAGCGGGTGGTGCTCGTCGCCGAGCACGCGCGCACGACCAGCCTCGTCGACATCGACGTACCGGCCCTGGCGCGGGCCGTACGCGCGGCCGTCTCCGCCCGGCACGGGCTACGCCTCGCCGACGTCGTCCTCGTCGCACCGGGCACCGTGCCCCGCACCTCCAGCGGCAAGGTGTCCCGGGCCCTGACCCGCACCCGTTACCTGGAGGGCGCCTACACGGCGGAGACCGCGGTATGACGGCCACCGACACGAGAGCGCTGCTGCGCGGCCGGATCGCGGAACGGGTCTCCGAGTGGAACAACACCCCTGTCGAGGACGTCCCGTTGGACCGCCCCCTGGCCGACCTCGGCATGTCCTCACGGGAAGCGGTCGTGCTGGCGGGCGAGTTGTCCACGCTGACGGGCCACGAGTTGCCGACGACCCTGCTGTGGGAGGCGCCGACCGTGGACGCGCTGGTGGACCGGGTGTGCGGTACGGCCACGCCAATTGCCGTACAGGGCGCCCCTGTTGCTGTGGCGCCGGGCGAGCCCGTGGCGGTTATCGGGATCGGCTGCCGGCTACCCGGCGGGGTGCGCGGACCGGCCGACTACTGGCACCTGCTGCTCGACGGCATCGACGCGATCAGACGTGTCCCCGAGGACAGATGGACCGACTTCACGGCGTACCCGCCTCCCGAAACACCGCTGCACGGCGGCTACTTGGACGACATCGCCGGGTTCGACGCCGACTTCTTCCGCATCACTCCGCGCGAGGCCGCGGTGATGGACCCCCAGCAACGCATCCTCCTGGAGGTCGTCCGCGAGACCCTCGACCACGCGGCCGTCCCCGCGACCGCCCTCGCGGGCACGGCCACCGGCATCTACGTCGGCGTCTCGGCCCCGGAGTACGGACAGCTCACCGGCGCCGACGCGAACGCCGTCGACCCCTGGGCCCCGGCGGGCGCGGCGCTCAGCGTGACGGCGGGCCGACTGGCGTACGTCCTGGACACCCGCGGCCCCAACATGGCGGTGGACACGGCCTGTTCGTCCTCCCTGGTCGCCGTGCACCAGGCCTGCGTCAGCCTCCGCACGGGCGAGACCGACACGGCGATCGCCGCCGGAGTCAACGTCCTCCTCTCCCCCGTCGTCGGCGTCGCCTTCGAACGAGCGGGCGCGCTCGCCCCGGACGGCCGCTGCAAGCCCTTCTCCACGGTGGCCGACGGCATCGGCCGCGGTGAGGGCTGCGCGGCGGTGCTGCTGAAGCGGCTGTCCGACGCGGAACGGGACGGCGACCGTGTCCTCGCGGTCATCCGCGCCACCGCCGTCAACTCCGACGGGCGTTCCAACGGCCTGCTCGCCCCCAACCCGGCTGCCCAGCAAGCCCTGTTGACCACCGCGTACGCACGGGCCGGACTCACCCCGGCCCACATCGACTACGTCGAGGCGCACGGCACCGGCACCCCGCTCGGCGACCCGATCGAGGCGGGCGCGCTCGGCGCGGTGCTGGGCACCGGCCGTGACCCCGAACAGCCGTTGCTGCTCGGCTCGGTGAAGGGGAACCTCGGTCATCTGGAATCCGCGGCGGGCATCACCGGCCTGGTGAAGACGGTCCTCGCGCTCCACCACGACCTCGTCCCACCGTCGCTGCACGGCAACACCCTCGACGACACACGGCTGCGCGTGGTCACCGAGCCGGAACCCTGGCCCCGCTACGGCGGTACGGCCACCGCAGGCGTCTCGGGCTTCGGGTTCGGCGGCACCAACGCCCATGCGGTACTGGAGGAATGGCGGCCCGCCCTGCCCCCGTTGGAAGAGTCCGGCGCGCGCCTCCATCTCCTCTCCGACGTCGACACCGAGCGGGTCCGAGACACCGCGTCCCGCCTCGCCACGTGGCTCCGTACGCCCGAAGGGAGCGCCGCCCGTCCGGCCGACGTGGCGCGCACGCTCGCGGGACGCGCGGGGCGTGGGCCCGTGCGCGCTGCGGTCGTCGCGCGCGACGGGGGCGAACTGGCGGATGCGCTGGGCGCGTTGGCACAAGGCGGCAGCCCGGATGCGCGAGTGGTGACAGGTGACCGTGATCTCGTGGGGCGGGGTCCGGTCTGGGTGTTCTCCGGATACGGCAGCCAGTGGACCGGCATGGGGCGTCAACTGCTCCTGGAGGAACCGGCTTTCGCCGCCGCCGTGGAGAAGCTGGACGCGCAGGTCTCCGACGTGTTCGGCTTCTCCCTCCACGAGCACCTGGCCTCCGCCGGGGATCTCGACCGCCTGGATGTCGCTCAACCCGTGTTGTTCTGCCTCCAGTTGGCGCTGGCCGAGCTGTGGCGGTCGTACGGCGTCGAGCCGGTCGCCGTGATCGGCCACTCCCTGGGCGAGGTGGCCGCCGCCGTCTGCGCGGGCGCGCTGGATGTGGCGGACGCGGCCCGGGTGGTCGCCGTACGGGCGCGGCTGCTGGGGCAGTTGCACGGGGGCGCGATGGCCGTCGTAGACCTGGATGACGGTGAACTTCCCTCCCTGGAGCGGGACGTCCCGGGTGTGTACGTCGCCGTCCACTCCTCGCCCCGGCAGAAGGTCGTCACCGGTGACGAGATGGCGGTCGCCCGCCTGGTGCGCCGACTGGAGGAGCGAGGGCGGGCCGCCCGGGTCATGCGGGTCGTCGGCGCCGGACACTCACCTCAGGTGGACCCGCTGTTGCCGGGACTGACCGAGGCCCTCGCGGATGTCCGGGGTCGGCCGGTACGCGTCCCTGTCTACTCCACCGTGCTCCACGACCCGCGCGGGGCCTGCGAGTTCGACGCCGATCACTGGGCCACCAATCTGCGTCGGCCGGTACGCCTGGACCGTGCCCTCGCAGCCGCCGCGTCGGACGGTCACACCGCCTTCGTGGAGATCTCGCCGCACCCGGTCCTGGCCAGGTCCATCGCCGACAACGTGCCCGGCGCCGTCACTGTCGGCACGTTGCGCCGCGACGCGGACGGATCCGCCGCGTTTCTCAGGGAGTTGGGGGCCTTGTACGCGGCGGGACTGAACCTGCCCCTACCGTCCGGCCGGGTCATCGACCTCCCGGCACCGCGCTGGCGGCACGTCCGGTACTGGTGGACCGACGGCCGAACTCCCGTCGCCACAGCGCCCGCAGCCCACCGTTGGGCCGAGCCCGCCCCGAACGCCGAAGACTCGGTGACCGCCCGCGTCAGCCGCCACATTTCCACCGTCACCGGTCACCCGGCAGCCCGTATCACCCCCACCACGGCGCTGACCGACCTCGGCCTGGACTCCCTCGTGGCCGTCCGCATCCGTACCGCCCTGCAACGCGACTTCGGTGTCGAGCTGCACCTGCGCGATCTGTTCGACGCCGTCACAGTGGCCGAAGTGGCGGAACGGATAGGTCAGTTGACCGACACGCCATCCCATCTCCCTCCTCTTTTCCTCTTCCACGCCGCGGGCGGGACCACCGACGTCTACCGCGCACTCGGCGAACGCGTCGGCGAGGACCGGCCGGTGCACGGACTGGACCGGATCGAGGACGCCCACACCGTTTCCGAGAAGGCCCGCCGCTACACCGAGGCGATCACCGCCGCGCATCCCAACGGGCCTTGCGTGCTGGCTGGTTGGTCCTTCGGCGGTTTCGTGGCGCAGGAGACGGCGCGCCAACTCACCGCCGCCGGACGGGACGTCGAACTCGTCGTGCTCATCGACTCCGTACGGCCCCTCCCCCAGCC
>NZ_JBXVPZ010000329.1:0-10866 GCF_057961495.1 Streptomyces sp. P5F9
CCACCGCAAGCTGGTCCTACCGCCAGGGGAACGGGAAGTGTCGGGGCCGGCAGTGTTGGTCAACCCCACGCCTGTCATGGCAAGGCATCCGGCATCGAACCTCCCCTGGCGGTGTTGGCGCAGGGCTGCCCCTGTCGGCGGGGGCAGCCCTCCTCAACGGGCGCGGGGATCAGCCCCGTTCGGCCCGCCCGTACATCGTCTTGGCCGTGGCACCGAGGATCTCGCCGTACATCTTGGTCGGCGTGAAGCCGTCCAGCCCGCTGTTGACCGAGACGAGGGTGCCCTTCCCGGTGGCCTCCTTGAAGTCGGCCAGCCACGGCCCGCCGCTGGAGCCGCCGGTCATGTCGCAGGGGATCACCTGCTGGCCGTTCTCCTTCTTCGCCGTGCCCACACAGCGCAGGAGTTCCTCGCCGAGCTGCGGATGGGTGGCGGGGTAGCCGAAGGAGGAGATCTTCCCGCCGATGGCCCGGTTGAACGCGACAGGCGTTCCGCCGACGACGTCCGTGAGCCTACGACCGCTCTTGTCTGCGTCGACGACCATCGCGGCCACGTCGTTCGTGCCCTCCTCGGCGAAGGTGCGCGGCGTCAGGACGGTACGCACCGCGAAGGCACCGTACGGCTGCCGTGCACCAGGTGTCGGCCCCCGCGGCGTTGACCATGAACATCCGCCCCACGGTCTTCAGCTGTGGACCGGTCCACGTCTTGGTCTTCGGCCCGGTCGGGCCCAGGTCCACCGACTTTCCTACGGCCTTGATCCGCGCCGGGCTCCAGTAGGCGAGGGCGTCCTCGCGTTCCTGGGCGGTGAACGAGAAGGAGGACACCGGGTCGGGGGCAGCGGTGGCGCGGCCGGCGCCGGAGACGGCCGTGGCCGAGACGGGGACGGCGAGCGAGAGGGCCGTACCGGCAACGGCGAGCGCCGTGACGCGGCGACTCCGGCGCCGGTCCGCCGGAGGGGAGCTGTCGAACATGGGGGGATGTCTCCTCGACTGGTTCAAGTGGTTCGAATGGGTCCGGCTACGCGCAATCCACGAGAGGTGAATCCGGTATCCAAGAGAGGTGAATCCGGTGATTCGGGTTGCGTCGCCGGGGGCGCGGCCGTCTCACGGAGGAATGCGAGGAACTCCCCCACCGTGCAGCTCCAGAGCCGGCGTTCCACCGACGCGCTGTGCCGACGGGCGAGTTCGCGGTCGTCGCCGTAGGTGAACCTGACGACGACCGGGCCTTCGCACGCGCGGATCTCGATGGCGCTCGGCTGCACCTCGTCGGCGGACCGCAGGCCGACTGCGATGCCGATGATCTCCCAGACCAGCACGCCCGCTCTCTTGAACGCGCCGTCGGACGAGGTGTGCCACACCACCTCGAAGTGCTCGTGTGCGGGCGCCCCGGGATCGGGCCGCCGGTGCACGTTGTTCGATGTACTGGGCACACCTGCGTCCTCTCTGTGCGGCAGGGAACTTCGCTGCACGGACTGCCTAGTTGAGGGCGTCCTGGGGGTCGGTCAGCCAGTAGGTGGTGGTCAGGGAGCTGTCGATGTAGACGCCCTTGCCGGGCAGTGCGACCTTGACGCCCGAGCCCACGAAGTCGAGCGCGCGGTTCTGGAAGATCACCGAGAGCGTCTTCGCGGTGTAGCCGCCGGTGCCGCTGCCGTCGGCGGCGGAGAGGCGGAGGCCCGCGTAGCCCGACTGTCCGGGGCGGAGCGTGGTGACCGCCTGCGGCTGCGAGTCCTCGTCGACCGGGGGCACGGCCTGCGCGTTCGTGAACCGCACGGCCGGATAGCCGTACAGATAGCAGGTCTTGGAGCCGGTGTTCTTGACGGTCAGCAGCATGTGGTTCAGCGGACGCGTCACGGTCTGCGCGGTGACCTTGGTGTTGGCGCCGGTGCAGGTGACGATGCTGGAGGTCGACCCCTTGGACCCGGTGGACCCCTTGGCGGTGGTGCTGCTGCGGCCCGACTTCGAGGTCACGGCCGCGTCCGTACCGGAGGCCGCGGCCTTGGTGTCCCCGGCGTCCGCCTGGGGCGTCGCGGTCGAGGAGATGCCGTTGTCGGCGGCGACGGTCGGGGTGCTCTTGGCCCCCGTGTCCTGGCCCGTTCCACAGGCGGTCAGTGCGAGCGAGGCGGCAGCGGCGATGGTCGCGGTGAGGAGTGCCGTACGGCGGCGGAAAACGGTGTCGGACATGATCAGGTTCCCCCTGAGTGCGGTGCCGGAAGGCGAGCCACCGGGTTTCGTGGTGGGGCTCGCTGCGAACAACCGCAGCTTGCGCGACGATCCGTCCCAGCCGCCAGAACAGTCGGGGGAAACGGGAAGCTGGAACACTCACACAGGTCTTGACCTGCGGGAACGTACCGCCCCTGGAACGCGTGGGCGGGACGGGCACCGGCCGTTGGAACGGTCCAGCCGGTGCCCGTACCGCACGATCAGCAGTAGAGGTTGGCCCCGGTGCTGGTCCCGAGGATCGAGGTGAACCGCGTGTAGGCGTCCACGCGGCTCTGCACCTGGGCGGGGCTCTTGCCGTCGCACTCGATCGAGCCGTTGATGCTGCGGATGGTCTGGCCGAAGCCGGCGCCGTTGACCATCGCGTTGTGCGGGGTCATGGAGCCGGGACCGCTCTGGGTGTTCCAGTACCAGAGCGCGGTCTTCCAGGCCACGGCCGAGTCGTTCTGCACCAGCCAGGGATTGCCCAGCAGGTCGATGCCGAGCGCGTCGCCCGCCGCCTTGTAGTTGAAGTTCCAGCTGATCTGCAGCGGACCGCGCCCGTAGTAGGCGGCCTGACCGGCCGGGCAGCCGTACGACTGGCTCCAGTCGCAGTACGTCGGGTAGTTGGCGGTGTTCTGCTCGACGATGTACACCAGCCCGCCCGTCTCATGGCTGACGTTGGCGAGGAAGGCGGCGGCCTCCTGCTTCTTCGTGGTGTCGCTGCCGGTGTTCGCGAAACCCGGGTAGGCGCTGAGGGCGGCGGTGAGACCGCTGTACGTGTAGAAGGAGTTCCGGCTCGGGAACATCTGGTTGAACTGGGCCTCGCTCACCACGAAGTTGCCCACGGGCGTGCCGGAGCCGTCGCAGGCGTACGGCTCCCAGTACCAGGTGCTGATGACCGGGTCGTAGCCTGGGTTGTCGTGCTCGGCGATGTACGCCTTGCCGTCGGTGTACCGGACGATCTGGCCGGTGACGTACGACTGGCCGGCCACCCAGTTCGGATAGCTGGAACAGGAGGCGGCGGACGCGCCGGCGGCGGGAAGGACCACGGGCGTAAGGCTACCGAGGACGAGTGCGGTCAGTACTGCGGCGATGCGGCGTCTCGACACAGGGTTCAACTCCTCTGTGGAGCACGGCCGTACCCCGCCAAGGGCAGGGCGAAGCGGAGCCTTGGTGCGCACGGGCCGGTTGGACCGGTCCCGGCGTGGGGGGGCGGCCGTGGTGGGGGATGACGCCCCTCACTGAACCGTATTGGTATGTACCAGTCAAGGGTATAGACCAGTCAACCCCACACCGGGGCCGCCGAGTTACGACCGGCCCGCGCTACGTCGACGCCTGTCACCTGCGCAGAGTCGTCACCTCCAGACCCGGGTCGCCGGAGATCTCCGCCCGGGTGAACCGTTCGGTGACCCATTGCTTGCGCGAGAAGAGGCGGGTCTGGTCCGAGAAGTGGGGCGATGTCGGGTTCGCCGACTGGCCGTAGGTGAGGAGGGTGTGGGCGCGCGGCCCGTCGGGGGTCAGTTCGACGGTCATCAGGAAGCTGCTGCCGAAGGCGCCGGCGGTCGGGGTGCCGGTGCCCGAGTCGGGGCCCGCCTCCACGACGTCGAAACAGCCGGCGTCGCAGCCGGGCAGCGGGATGCCGTCCCACTTCTGTACGGCGCCGAGTTCGACGTCGACCGGGAGGTCACGGGCCGCGAAGTCCTGGACGGCGTCGGCCAGGGCACGTTGGACGCGCGGGTCCTCGCCGTTGAATCCCCTTGGTGTGGTGAGGGGTTGGGCGGGGTCGTAGGGGACGCGGCGCCAGGTGTCGGGCGGACCGCCGTCGAGGAGACGGTTGTAGAACGTGCTCCAGAGCACGATGCAACGTGCTCCAGAGCACGATGCCCCTGCTGGTGGTGTCGGCGCGGGTGTCCCAGCGGGCGAGAGTCGTGCACGCCTGCCGTACGTCGACCGCCGTACCGTCCGTGGCCGTCAGGCTCGGGTGGGCGCGGCACATGTCGACAATGTCGTCGCGGCCCGTCTCGGCCGACAGGACGCGGTTGCCGAGCATCGAGTCGCGCAGGGTGCTTTCGGTGAAGCCCGGTACGCCCAACCCGTCGGTACCGTCCCGGCGTTGGGCGATCATGCGGAGTCCGAGCTGGGCCCGTCCGTCGAGGTGGGGGTCGGTGTCGTACACGCCCGGGAGGCCGGTGATCTGCGCCTCCGGATTGACGTACTGGGGGCCGTTGTTGGAGTTGGCGACGTAGTCGGTGCGGCTCAACTTCGGCTGGTGCGAAGGGCCGTAGATGCCGGGCACGAGCGCGTCGGGGTCACTCCCCCAGGCACACGCCGACGTCGAACCGTCCAGGGCGGTCGGCCCCTCGTCGTCCGGGCGGGTGCAGTGCGCGAGTTGGGCGTCGGTGAGGTGCGGGACGGCCGAGGAGTCGGTGAAATACGTGCCGCCGCTGGTGTCGGCCGCGAGGGTGTAGGTCCAGGGAATGCCCTGGAACTCGTCCTGGGCGGCGCGGAGTTGGCCGAGATTGCGTGCCTTGCCCATCGCCAGCCACGTGTTCATGGAGCGCAGGTTGCCGGCGTTGGCGTCACGGATCGCGTAGGCGGTCGTCGAGGTCCAGCCGGACGAGAGGACGGGCCCGAAGTGCGAGGAGTACAGGGTCCGTTGGACGGTCGAGAGGTCGCCGTTCACGTCGCGGACGGTGACCGGAACCGTACGGCGTTCCATCGCCACGGTCCTGCCGTCGAGCACGTAGCTGGTCGGGTCGCCGGGTGCGAGTTTGAGCGCGTAGAGGGAAGCGTGCTGGGCGTCGGTCGCGGTGTGCGTCCAGGCAAGGGTGCTGTTGTGGCCGATCTCGACCAGGGGTGTGCCGTAGAGGCCTGCGCCGGCGACGTCCAGGGTGCCGGGGATCGTCAACTGCACTTGGTAGAAACGGAAGTAGCCGACCGCCCAGGGAAGGTGGGGGTTGGCGAGGACCATGGCGTTGCCGGTGCGGGTGGCGTCACGGCCCAGGGCCCAGCCGTTGCTGCCGATGTCGGGAGCGGTGGCGGTGGCGGTGGCGGTGGCAAGGGTCGCGGCTGTCGCGCTGGAAGCCGCCGTGTTCTTGCCGTCGGCGGTCGTCGTCGGAGGCTTCGCGTCGCCGATGTCCGGGACCAACGGCACTGTCGCGGTCACCCTGTTGACGTCGTAGACGACGTTCCACAGGTCGAGTGCGGTGATCGGCCGTACCCAGGGCTTGCCCTTGCACGTCGGGTCCGGCAGGTGGTCGACGCCGGTGTCGCGGAGATAGCGGTTGTACCCGGCGGCGTATCCCTCGACCATCCGGCGCAGTTCCGCCGTCGGGCCCAACGGGGCCTTTTGGGCAAGCAGTTGACGGACGGTGCCCGCGCGCAGCTGTCCGCCGTAGTACGTGTCGTTCGCGAGGTTGGAGCCGCCCACCTCGCCCTCGCCGGGCTCTCCGTCGGGCCCGAAGAACCGGGACCGCTCACCCCTCAACGTCACCACGTGGTCGGCGAGTTCACACACGTTGTCCTGCGCGAACGCGTACCCGTATCCGTACCCGAGCCCGTCGAAGTCCTGGGCCAGGATGTGCGGGACGCCGTACTCGGTCCGGCTGATCCGGACCGGGTGACCGCCCTCGGCCACCGTCTCGCCGCCCCGCCCCGTCACGGCGGACGAGGACGCGGGCAGCAGCACGACAGCGGCCGAGGTGAGACACAGGACGGCCGCGACGGCCGCCAACCGACCCGCTAAGGACCATCTATGACGCTCAGTCAGTTCTCCGGGTTCTCCCATGGCCGCCACCTTGCAGGCAGGACCGAGCGAGCGCCATCGGGCCTCCGGCGGATATCGGGGCGGCCTGTCAGTCTGGGGATGTACGCCTTGGGGCACTGTCGTCCGTCCGGCGTCGTCTGTCGCCTGTCGTCTACTGCTTGTAGATCTGCCGCAGCGTGGCGATGGCCATGGCGAACTGGCCGGACTCATTGGGGTGCGCGGCCCCGGTGTCGGCAGCGGGGGTGAGCGACTCGACCCATCGTTCCTCGCGGGGCCGGCACATGACGACGATCACCTTGGCGTGCGGACTGCGTCGCCCGATGTCGGCGAGCACATCGTGGACGCGCTCCTCCATGGTGGCGATACGGTCGGCCAGTACGTCCTTGCCGTCCGCCATGAAGTACTGCTTGCAGGGGGTGCCTTCCCGGTCCGTCGCGGTGACGCGGGCGCAGGTGGCGAGCACGCTGCTGAAGCCGATGTCGTTGCCGCCCATGGTCAGGGTGACGAGCCTCGTGCGGGGAGTGAGCGCGTCGGCCTGGGAGCCTTACTGCCCCTGGGATTCCAGTAGTTGTTCTTGGTGGCGCCGCTGCACGTGACGTCGTCGAACGTCTGGTTCCGCCCCACCGACGTGGCGAACTCGGAGATCAGACTGGGGTAGCTGCCGGTCGTACGGTCGCACCCCTTGTCCTTCACCCCGGCCAGTCCGGCCCGGAGGCGTAGGAGTCACCGAGCGCCACATAGGCGGGCCCGTCGGTGGAGGTGGCCGCCGTACTCCGAGCCGCCGCGGTCGGCGCGCCTGTGTCTGCCTGCCCGGGGAACGGTTCGATCCGAAATTCGGTCCGAAGGGGGACACAACGCCTCTTCAAGCTAGGGGACTTGGACAGGCGTCGGCCGGTGCCACGAAGAGCTGACGCTCTCTCGATGTGATCGAGCCCAGGGTCGGGGCGGGGCGCGGTCCTCGCGCTACGGGACGACCGAGACGTAGAACCAGAGACAAAGAACGCCCCACACCTCCGCCCCCCGGGAGCTGCCTCGCATACGCTGCGTCCGTACGACGATCCCCTCGGAGGCGATGGCACTGATCACCCTGGATCTGCACCCCTACTTCCGCAGCGATCGCGACATCGACACGGCCCTGCGGCAGACCCTCTTCAAGGCTGCCGCGACTGGTGTCGACACCATCCAGATCATTCCGGGCAAGGGGACCGGGCAGCTGAAGAAGCGGGTGCTGGCCGTGCTGGCGCAGAAGCACATCAAGAAGCTCTACGCCCGCGTGGAACAGGACCCGACCAACGCGGGCCGGATCCTGGTCCACCTTCGCTGACTAACTCTTGGCTATTGGCAAGTTGCTACTGGCCAAAGCCGTACGAGAACAAGTGATCCGTTCCGGTCGAGCCCGTCACCGGCAGCGTTATCGACGCGACCTGCTTGGACGGGTCCAGCGGGACCTTCGCGGCGAAGACGTAGGTCTTCACGCTGTCCCGGCCTCCGCTCCCGGTGTTCCGGTAGGCCGTCGTAGCGGCTGTCGTGTCACCCGGAAGCGGCTTGCTGGAACCGCCGTTGAGGGTCCAGTCCGGGAAGGCGACCGTCCCCTGCGAGGTGGTGCCGTCGGTGTAGGTGACGGTCACCGCGCCCGAGACACCGCTGCCGTCGGTCGGCGCGTTGGTCGCCGTACCGAGCAGCCCCAGCGACGCACCCGACGTACCGGCCGGCATCGAGATGGTCTGGCCGGCCATCTCCAGGTTGTCCAGCTGACCCGAAGTCACCGTCGGCCAGGTGTAGTTGATGCCGTCGACCGTGAGGGGCGAGCCGCTCGTGACGCCGGCGGCCGCCAGCGCGTTCTGCGAGAAGGCCCAACCGCCGCCGTCGAAACCGCCCGAGAAGGTCGCGCCGTCGGGATAGATCCCCTCGTTCGTGTTGTACGGCCACAGCGCACCGGCCTTGGCCACGGCCACCCGGAGGGTCGCCCCGGCCAGCGCCGCACCGGAGTTGTGGTCGGTCAGCGCGAACGTGACCGGGAACAGGCCCTCGTCCGCGCCCGCCGTCACCTTGACCTTCGCCTCGGCACTACCCGCGGCGGGCACCGTCAGCGAACCGGACGCCGGGGCCGGCGTGACGCCGGAAGGCGCCGTCGCCTTCCAGTCGACCGTGACGGCCGCGCTGCCGAGGTTGGTCAGGTCGAGCGTGCCGTCACCGGCCGAACCCGGCGGGAGCACCAGGCCGTTGGCGGGACCGGTCGCGGCCAGCACCCGGCCGCCGCCCGTGGTGTCCGACGGCGGGGCCGCCGAAGGGGCGGACGCCCAGGCCGTGTTGGGCTGCGTGCCGAGGGTGAAGTCGAGCGTGCCCGCGCCCTGGAACTTCTGGTACGTCAGCCATGGAGCGTTCCAAGCCTGCCCCTTGAGGGCGAGCGACTGCACGTACGGCGCGTCGGGCGCGGCCTGCGGCGCGTTGATCCGCACCGCCTTTCCGCTGCCGAAGGTCACCTTGGCGGACGGGAACGCCGGACTGCCGAGCGCCAGGGTGTCCGTGCCCGGGGTCTCCGGGTACATGCCGAGTTCGGACCAGACGTACCAGGAACTCATCGCGCCGAGGTCGTCGTTGCCGAACGAGCCGACCGGGGCGTTGAAGTACAGCTTCTGCTGGGCTTCACGGACGGCCGCCTGCGTCTTCCAGGGCTGGCCGGTGTAGTCGTACTCCCAGGGGATCTCGACGCTGGGCTCGTTGCTGAGGTCGGCGTCGGTGTTGCCGGGGGCGGTGATGTCGTCGAGCAGGCTGTCCAGGTAGGACGAGTACGCCTTGGTGCCGCCGCGGGCCTGGATGAGCTGTTGCAGGTTGAAGGGGACCATCGGCGTGTACTGCGCGGAGGTGCCCTCGACGAAGCCGTTGGAGGTGCCGGGGGTGAAACCGCCCGCGAACTGGCCGTCCTTGTTCTTGGCCTGCATGTAACCGGTCTGCGGGTTGAAGACGTTCATCCAGTCCTGGGCTCGGGTGGCGAACTTCTCGTAGACCGACGTCCTGCCCAGCGACTTGGCGAAGGAGGCGAGGGCGTAGTCGGCGGAGTCGTACTCCAACTGCGTGGAGACCGGTCCATAGAAGTTGCAGCAGTTGTAGTCGTTCTCGTCGAGCGGGAGGTAGCCCTTCGCGTCCCGGACCGACTCGCCGGGGCGGTCGTTGTTCGGGACGGTGGCCTCGTGCTGCAGAGCGGCGAGTGCTTTGTCGGTGTCGAAGCCCGTCGCACCGAAGGCGTACGCGTCGGCGATGATGCCGGCGGCCGGGTCACCGACCATGACGTAGCTCTCGCCGTTGTTCGAGGCCCACTTGGGCAACAGACCTGTCTGGTCGTAGCCGTTGAGCATCGAGGTGACGACGTCGGCGGTGACCTTGGGTTCTACCAGCGCCATCAGCTGGGTCTGGGAGCGATAGGTGTCCCAGCCCGAGTAGTTGGCGTACTGCGCCTTCTGTCCCTTGGCCAGTTTGTGGACCTGATTGTCCATGCCCATGTACTGGCCGTCGTCGTCCGAGAAGACGTTCGGGTGCAGCAGCGCGTGGTAGAGCGCGGTGTAGAACTGCGTCTGCTGGTCGGCCGACCCGCCGCCCACCTGGATCTTGTTCAGTACGGCGTTCCAGGCGTCGTGGTTGGACCGTTCCACGGCGCCGACGTTCCAGTTCTTGATCTCGGTGGCGAGGTTGTTCGCCGCGCCCGCGTCACTCGTGTACGAGACGCCGACCTTCGCGCTGATGGTGGGGTGGGCGGTGGTGTCGAAGGTGAGGTACATGCCGTTCGCGCCGGTCGTGGGCGGCTGGGCGGCCTTGGCCTTGGCTTGTGGACCGGTCCCGTGGATCGTGGGGGCGGGCTTCGCCGGGACGGTGAAGTGCTTCTCCTTCAGCGGCGCCGACTCGGTTGCCTGCGGGGTGAGTTGGGCCTTGCCGGCCTTCAGCGACTTCGCGTCGGGGTTGATCGTGCTGCCGACCCAAGTGCCGCTCGCGGTGAACGGCTGGTCGAACTTGATGTCGAAGTGCAGCGTGTACCTGTTGCTCGCGCCGCAGAAGTGACCGCTGTCGATCGCGCCGCTGATCTCCTTGTCGCTGACCACCTGGACGCGGGTCCCGTCGACCTGCGTGGCGCCGCCGCTCAACTTGAAGAGCAGGTTGGCCTGTTGACCCGTGGGGAAGGTGAAGGTGCCGAGACCGGCGCGGGTGGTGTCGGTCAGCTCGGTCTTGACGCCGTTCGCGTCGGTGACGTTGTAGCTCCCGATGCCGGCCTGCTCGTCGGCGTGGCTGAAACCGACGGACGTACTGCCGAGGTCGCCCGACAGCGAACCGGTCACGGGCAGGATCGGCAGATCGCCGGCGACGGGACAGCCGGGTCCCGAGACGTGGGTGAGGCTGAAGCCGGAGAGCTTGGTGTCGTTGTACTCGTAGCCGCCGCCGTCAGGGCGGTTGGGCGTCGTGTCGGGACCCCACTGCACCATGCCGGCCGGCATGTCCGGGCCGGGGAAGGTGTCCACCGCACCGGAGGTGCCGATGAGGGGGTTGACGAGGGACGCGGGGTCGGTCACGAGGGCGGGCGTCGCGGCGCTCGCGGCCTGGGCGCTGCCGATCGCCGTGAGCGGAAGGGCGGCCAGGCCCAACACGCAGACCACGGCGAGGCGTTGACGGAATCTGTTGCGGTCACGTGGCACGGCTGAACGTCGGGGTCTCACCATCGGTCGCCTCCGCAGCGGTTCGTGCTTCGCAGATCAGGTGGCGGCGCACCGGAGAACACCGGCACGCCGGCGACAGGCAACAGTTCCTGGTCGCTCCCACGGCCTGACAACGTTGCCATGCACGAGTGTCGAGTGAAACGCGCGTGGTGATGGTGTGTCAACGAGGCGAGCGGGAGTTTCTGGGAGGGGAGTTGTCGGG
>NZ_JBXVPZ010000330.1:0-10826 GCF_057961495.1 Streptomyces sp. P5F9
CCCCCGCACAAGCCCGCCGCAGGCGACCCCTTCGATCACGACGTCCTGCCCACTCCCCCGGGCGCGACCGGCACCCTCCTGCGCTCCCTCCTCGCGCCGATGAAGGCACGCGTCACCGTCACAACCCTCCTCCTGCTGCTCCAGCAGGCGGCCGTACAGGTGGGCCCCCTCCTCGTGGCGTACGCCATCGACCGCGCGGTTCCGGCGTTCCGGGACGACGACCACGGCCCGCTGATCGCCGTAGGGGCGGGCTACCTGCTCTGCGCGCTGGTCTCCGGCGGACTCCAGTACGCGTTCATCGGCGCCTCCGCCCGCGTCAACCAGGACGTGCTGCTCGATCTGCGCGGCCGTATCTTCCGGCACGCGCAGGCGCTCAGCATCGACTTCCACGAGCGGTACACGTCCGGCCGGCTCATCTCCCGTTCCACCACGGACATCGAGGCCCTGCGCGAACTGCTCAGCGAGGGACTCCAGGAACTGATCACGGTCATCCTGTCGTTCGTGTACATCTCGGCGATGCTGCTCTGGCTCGACCTGGGCCTCGGCGCCGTCGCGGTGGCGTCCTTCGTGCCGTTGTACCTGCTGGTGCGGGTCTACCAGCGGCGCGCGGTACGGGTGTACGCGGTCCGTTCCACGGCGATCGCGCGCGTGATCGTGAAGTTCGTCGAGACGATGAACGGCATCCGCCCGGTCCGCGCGTTCCGCCGTGAGGCCGTGAACGACGCCGACTTCGAGGTTCTCAACCAACGGCACGAACGCTCCAACGGCGACGCCCTGCTGGAGATGGCCCGCTACGTCACCGGCTCCCGCCTGGTCGCCAACACGGCCGTCGCGGTGATCGTGCTCTGGGGCGCGACCCGAGTCGCGGACGATTCCCTGGAGTTGGGCGTACTGGCCGCCGCGGTGCTGTACCTACGGCGGCTCTACGACCCGATCGACCGCCTCGGCATGTTCCTCAACTCCTACCAGTCGGCCGCCGCTTCCCTGGAGAAGATCGCGGGCCTGCTGGCCCAGACCCCGTCGGTCCCCGAACCCTCAACCCCCGTCCAGCTCCCGGCACTTGAGTCGGAGCAGCCCGGCCGCGAGGTCGTCTTCGACGGCGTCCGCTTCGCCTACCGCACCGGCGGCGAGGTCCTGCCCGTCTTCGACCTCACCCTCCCCGCCGGCCAGACCGTCGCCGTGGTCGGCTCCACCGGCGCCGGCAAGTCCACCCTGGCCAAGCTGCTGGCCCGGTTCTACGACCCCTCGGACGGGCGGGTCCTGCTCGACGGCGTCGACCTGCGCGAACTGTCCGTGCCCGAACTGCGGCGCGGGGTGGTGATGGTGACGCAGGAGGCGTTCCTGTTCTCCGGCACGGTCGCCGAGAACATCGCGATCGGCCGCCCGGACGCACCCCGTGAGGAGATCGAGCGGGCCGCGAAGGCGATCGGCGCCCACGACTTCATCAGCGCGCTGCCCGACGGCTACGACACGGACGTACGCAAGCGGGGTGGCCGTATCTCGGCGGGTCAGCGCCAACTCGTCGCGTTCGCGCGGGCGTTGCTCGCCGACCCCGCCGTCCTCATCCTCGACGAGGCGACCAGCTCCCTCGACGTCCCGGGCGAACAGGCCGTACAGCGCGCCATGTCGACGGTCCTGCGCGGCCGTACGGCGGTAGTGATCGCGCACCGGCTCTCCACGGTCGAGATCGCGGACCGGGTGCTGGTCATGGAACACGGCCGCGTCGTCGAGGACGGCACCCCGGCCGAACTGATCGCGGAGACGGGGCGGTTCGCGGACCTGCACCGGGCGTGGCGGGACAGTCTGGCGTAAGCGCGATGCGCGCAGCCCGGCCTGCCTCGCACCCCCATGAACACCGCCCGTAACCGCCAGTAACCGTTCATAGCCGTTAGTCACCTCCCCCCTACCGCCCCCTCCCGTTCCGCACCTCCAGGCTTGCTAACCGGAACCCTGTTCCGTATCGTTTCCGGAACAAGGTTCCGCTTACCCGTCCTGGAGGACACAGCCATGCAGTACCGCACCCTGGGCCGCACCGGCGTACAGGTCAGCACCCTCGCGCTCGGTGCGATGAACTTCGGCAGGATCGGGCGCACGAGCCAGGAGGAGGTCACCGCCGTCGTCGACGCCGCTCTCGCGGGCGGGGTCAATCTCATCGACACCGCGGACGCGTACAGCGGCGGCGAGTCCGAGGAACTGCTCGGCAAGGCGATCGCCGGTCGCCGCGACGACATCGTGCTGGCCACGAAGGCGAGCCTGCCGATGGGCGAGGAACGCAACCACCAGGGCGGTTCGCGCCGCTGGCTGGTGACCGAGCTGGACAACAGCCTGCGCAGGCTCGGTGTCGACCATGTCGACCTCTACCAGATCCACCGCTGGGACCCGCGCACCAGCGACGAGGAGACCCTCTCCGCGCTGACCGACCTCCAACGCGCGGGAAAGATCCGCTACTTCGGCTCCTCGACGTTCCCCGCGTACCGCATCGTCCAGGCGCAGTGGGCCGCCCGGGAGAACCACCTGAGCCGCTACGTCACCGAGCAGCCCGGCTACTCGATCCTCCAGCGCGGGATCGAGACCCACGTACTGCCGGTGACCGAGGAGTACGGCCTCGGCGTCCTGGCGTGGAGCCCGCTCGCCTCGGGCTGGCTGTCGGGCGCGATCCGCGAGGGCCTGTCCATCACGACCAGCCGCTCGACGTTCATGCCGCAGCGCTACGACACCACCGTCCCCGCCAACCGGGCCAAGCTCGACGCCGTCGAACAGCTGGCGAAGGTCGCCGACGAGGCCGGGCTCACGATGATCCAGCTCGCGCTCGGTTTCGTCACCGCACACCCCGCCGTGACCAGCGCGCTGATCGGCCCCCGGACCCTCGACCACCTGCACAGCCAGCTCGCCGCAGCGGACACCGTGCTCTCCGCCGACGTACTCGACGCGATCGACACGATCGTCACCCCCGGCACCGACCTCGCCGCCCACGAGAAGAACGACACCCCGCCCGCGCTGCTGGACCCGTCGCTGCGCCGCCGCTGAGACCCACCGGACAACCAAGGGGACGGAAGCACAGTCATGTCCGACTCGAACACCGCGATCGTGTCCGTGAAACCGCTGATCCTGCCCGCCCCGGGCCGCGGCGAGGACCTCCAGGTCCGCGTCTCCGTGCCCGTGACCGGCGGCGGTCTGCCCGTCGTCGTCTTCTCGCACGGCTTCGGCTGGTCGATGGACGGCTACGCCCCGCTGGCGGACCACTGGGCCGGGCACGGCTTCGTGGTCGTCCAGCCCACGCACCTCGACTCCAGGACGCTCGGCATCCCGCACGAGGACCCCCGCTTCCCGCGGATCTGGCGCATCCGCGTCGAGGACCTCAAGCGCGTACTGGACGGACTCGACGTCCTGGAGGCCTCCGTGCCGGGCCTCGCGGGGCGCCTCGACCACGACCGCGTCGCCGTGGCCGGCCACTCCTGGGGAGCCCAGACGGCGAGCACCCTGCTGGGCGCGCGCGTCCTGGACCCCGACGGCGTACCCGGCGAGGACCTGTCCGACACCCGCGTCAAGGCGGGCGTACTGCTCGCCCTGACCGGCCTGGGCGACGACCTGACCCCGTTCGCCGCCGAGCAACTCCCCTTCATGAGGCCGTCGTTCGCCACCATGACCACACCGGCACTCATCGTCGCCGGGGACCACGACCAGTCCCGGCTCTCCACCCGCGGCCCGGACTGGTTCACCGACCCGTACACCTACGGTCCCGGCGACAAGACCCTGCTCACCCTCTTCGGCGCGGAGCACTCACTCGGCGGCATCCCCGGCTACGAGGTAGCCGAGACGACGGACGAAAGCCCCGCACGCGTCGCCCTGCTCCAACGCCTCACCACGGCCTACCTGCGCAGCGCCCTGCGTCCCGAGGACACCGGTTGGCAGCGGGCGGCCACCGCACTGGAGCAAGACCCCGACCCGCTGGGGAAGTTGCAGAGGAAGTAGAGGCGCTCAGGGAAACCACACCTCCCCGATCCCCGCCTCCCCCTCCTCACTGCGGTCGACCACGAACGTCGACTCGACCCGCTCCTCGTCCACGTACACCGACAGCGCGCCACCGGTCAGCACGTGCAGCAGTTCGTCGTAGTCGACGAAGTCCTCGTCATCGTCGGCCAGTTGACCGGGGTCGATGCCCACGGCGGTCAGGGTGGCTCGGGGGTCGCCGGTGGTCTCCAGTTCGTCGAAGCCCTCGACCGCCAGGTCCGGAGCACCCGGCACCGCGACCAGGATCTTCAAGTAGGCCGCCCCGAAGTCCCGTTCGCAGACGGCGACGATCCGGGCGTCGGGGTGCCTCTTCTTCTGGGCCCGGAACTCGTCCTCCAACGCGCTGGACAACACCCCGTCCTCGACGAGCGCCGGGTCGGTGATCTTCACCGTGGCCCTCCACGCGGCCGCGCGTACGACGTCCAACTCCCCCCGGTCGGAAGGGCTTTCGGGATGCCCGAGCCGAGACGGATCCTCCTCACCGCGAATCCCCGCGACCGACGACAGCGACAACACGGCCGCCCTCGCCGCCTCCGGGTCGTGCGCCACGACGGACGGTCGCTCCTCGGGTCGCAGCGGAGGTGCGAAGGGAGGCTGGACCACGACCAGATGCGCGTGCCCGCTGTGACGGGGGTCCACCCGTGTTCCGGGAGATACGGGACTCATGGCGCCGAGCGTATGCCGCGGGTCCGCGCCAAGCTGTGAACACCCTGTGGAGAAGGCGAGTTGACCCGGTCACCGAAGCGCGGATCAGCTTCGACATGTACATGCGCGCGTCTAGCGTGAGGTCCGTTCGGCGGCGCCACATCGACCACGGGGGCCCCTGGCGCCGCGCGAACACCCCATGCCCACTGGGCCCCCACGGGGACATCACGTGCACACACCCATACGCCACCGGCGGTTGCGCGCACTGCGACGGTCGGTCGTCGCGCTCGCGTGCGCCTCGGTCATGGCTCTCACCGGGCTTCCCGGGATCACGGCGGCGGATGCCGCGCCGAGACCGCTGGATCCGGGCAAGCGCTGTGACGAGTTGTACGGCCTGCCCTCCAACACCCGTCCGACCACCGGGCTGCCGCAGTTCGACGCCTCCCGGGCCACCTCCCAGTGGGACGACTACGCGTACGTCAATCCGGCCAAGGAGTGGGACGGGCTCGGGGCGCCGTCCGCCGCCAAGCAGGCCGCGCTGTCCGAGCTGACCAAGGCTCCGGCGACGCAGCCCGACCGGGTCTGGTGGCGGTGGCTCCAGCAGAAGGACAAGTACCCGAACTTCACGGACTATCGGGACGCCGTGTTCATCCCGAACTCCGGGAACGACCCGCGCGGCAAGGCCTTCGAGCAGAAGGTGATCAAGGATCACGGGCTGGTCGGGCCCGAGTGGATCTGCCAGAAGGAGGTCGAGTTCAAGGACCCCGACACCGGCAAGACCTACCGGCGCAAGCTCGACGCGTACAACACGCGCACGAAGCAGATCCTGGAGATCAAGTCCAACGGCAGCCCGGACCGGACGCAGGTGCCCAAGGACCTGGCGTGGGCCAAGGACCCGGCGTGGAAGGACAGCAAGGTCAAGTACGTCTTCGCCGAGCCGCAGAAGGCGGACGCGAAGAAATTCCTGGGGAACATGCGGCAGCTCGCCGGGGACCGGGTCACCGAGTACAACTACCGTTCCGATCGGGTGGAGTTGGCGCCCAGGAGCGGTGGTCAGCGGGCGACCAGCGGGCTCATGCAGCCTCCCGGCCAGTCCGGCTCCACGCGCGGCGGGCTCACCGATCTGATCCGCGAGTCGCGGCCCACCCCGAAGAGCATGGCGGACTTCCTGAACGCCAAGAACGCGGCCAACCCGGGTGGTCTGCCGCGCGGTCCAGGTGGTGTCGACTTCTCGACGCTGGACCTGAAGTACGTCGGCAAGCCGGTCAGGGGCAAGGGCGTCGACTTCGCGTTCGACGCCAAGGAGGACCCCACCGAGCAGTCCGGCTGGGGTGGCAAGGCCAACTCCCAGCTGATCTCGGACGCGTTCTTCACCTGGCTCGCGCTGACGCCGGACAAGTTCTGGGTCAACCTCAACCCGGACGAGCCGGACCGCATCATGGACGCCAAGTTCGGCAGGACGGACGCGGGTCGGGTGCTTCTGGAGGCCGACCTCCAGATGAAGCACGACTTCTACAAGGCCATGGACCCCGCGACCGACCTCGGCAAGCGCTACTGGGCCGCTCTCCCCAAGGAGAACGGCAAGCCGTGCATGCCCGGTCTGCGCAACTGGATCGAGCCGAAGACCGCGCAGGTCCGTGAGCAGGACGGCGGCATCTACATCCTCGACACCCCGCTGCGTCTGAAGTCGACCGCGCAGACCACGGTCACCCAGGGTCCCGGTGAGCCGATCTGCACCCCGGACGAGGCCACGACCAAGGCGGCCCAGCGGGTCATCGACCAGATGATCGTGCCCGCGGTGGAGAAGACCATCAACACCGCACCGCAGTACGCCGATCTGCGCCGCGTCTACACCGCGCGCGTCGCGGCCGAGTACATCCGCCAGCAGGACGCCAAGTCGCCCACCGACTACCACGCCATCATCAACAGCGGCGACGCCTCCCGCTGGCCGCTGCGCGCGCCCAACCAGGACTGGACCCGCGAGGCGCTGTTCCAGAAGTACCGGAACATCTACACGCACGGCGAGTTCACTTACGACGTCCCCGACGCGAACGGCACCGTGCAGGTCTACATCGTGGGCGGCGTCGACCTGTCCAAGCAGCCCAAGCAGAACGTCGGCAAGGTCCAATTCACCGTTCAGCACCGCTACTTGCCCCGGCAGACGCAGACCAGCGTGAAGACCCTCACCGACAACACCGACACGACGGGGCAGTTGCTCCTCGGCGCGAACACGGCCGCCGACGACACCGGCACGTCCACCCCCACACCCACGCCGACCCCGACACACACCGGGAAGCCGACCCCCACTCCGACCCACAGCGGCGGTGGCGGCGGGAGCACACCGGCACCGGCACCCACGACGCCCGCGCCCAATGACCCCGGCGGTGACCTCGCCCACACCGGCAACGACGCACCGGTCGGCCTGATCTCGGGCATCGCCGGCGTCCTCGCCGTGGCGGGCGGAGCACTCGTGTGGTGGATGCGCCGCCGTAGGACCGCCCAGGGGTAACTCCCGGCGGACGAACACCTGATGGGGCCGGTACGCGCACTCCGCGTACCGGCCCCTTGGCGTGCGGGCGCGCGATATTCGATGGGCAACCGCGCTCACGCTCGGTAATCTTCGTTGCCTCCAACCACCCCCGGATCGCTCACGGCTGCGCGCGCCCGGCAGCCTGGGCAAGGAGGCTCATGATCGACGCGTACGAGGATCCCGGGACACCGGACTGCCGGGGCGGCTGGCGGTTCCTGTGGTGGCTGGTGTGGCGGCAGCCGGGGCGGGCGGTGTCCGGGGCGCTGCTGTCGAGTGTGTGGATGGTGCTGATGGCGGCGGCGCCGTATCTGATGTCCCGGGCTGTCGACGACGGGCTGGTGGCGGGGAACATGGGCGCGCTGGCCTGGTGGGCCGGGGTGCTGTTCGTGGTCGGCGCGGTCAACTCGTGGCTGAGCATCATGCGCCACCGCACGATGACCCGGGTCCGGATCGACGCCAACTTCCGCACGGTGAAGCTGATCGTCGGCCAGACGGTCCGGCTCGGCGCCGTGCTCTCGCGCCGCGCGCAGGCGGGCGAGGTGATCACCACCGGCGTCGGCGACGTGTGGACGATCGCCCAGTCCCTGACGGTCGTCGGCCCCGGCTTCGGCGCCCTCGTCGTCTACGGCGTGGTCGCGGGCGTGCTGCTGTCGATCTCGGCGCCGCTGGCCGCCGTGGTGCTGCTGGGTGTGCCGGTGATCGCGTTGCTCGCGGGGCCGTTGACGCTGCGGCTGCAGAGCGTGGAGACGGAGTACCGGGAGCGGCAGAGCGTGCTGACCGCGCGCATCGGCGACCTCGCGGGCGGCCTGCGTGTCCTCAACGGCCTTGGCGGCAAAGGGCTGTTCGCGGACGCGTTCCGGCGTGACTCGCAGCGGCTGCGCGCACAGGGCTACCGGGTGGGCGCGGTGGCGAGCTGGGTACAGGCGATCGGGGTCGGGCTGCCGACGCTGTTCCTCGCCGTGGTGACCTGGCTCGCGGCCCGGCTGACTGCCCAAGGGCAGCTCAGCATCGGCGAGTTGGTCGCCGTGTACGGCTATGTCGCGGTGCTGATCGGCCCGGTGTCGTTCTTCGTGCAGATGGTCTACGAGCTGAGCCGGGGCGTGGTGGCCGCGCGGCGGGTCGTAGAGCTCCTTCGGCTCGAACCCGCGCCGGATGCCGGGGAGTTGGCGGCGCCCGCCGAACCGGCCGCTCTGCACGATCCCGACTCCGGGGTGCGGGTGCTGCCGGGGCGGCTGACCGCGCTGGTCGGGGCGCGGCCCGCCGACGCGCTGGCCGTGGTCGACCGGCTCGGGCGGTACGCGCCGTCCGTGGCGACCTGGGGCGGGGTGCGGCTCGACGCGATTCCGCTGGAGCAGGTGCGGGCGCGGATCCTGGTCGCCGACAACGAGGCCGACCTGTTCGCCGGACCGCTGACGGAGGTCGTGTCCGGGCGCCACGAGCGGTCGGCGGAGGCGCTGGCGAAGGCCGTGCGCGCGGCCGCCGCCGACGACATCGTGCAGGGGCTGCCGGAGGGTCTTGACTCGGCGGTGGCCGCGCAGGGACGCAGTCTCTCCGGGGGACAGCGTCAACGGGTGCGCCTGGTAAGGGCGTTGCTCGCCGAGCCCGAGGTGCTGCTCGCGGTGGAGCCGACCTCGGCGCTCGACGCGCACACGGAGGCGGCGGTCGCGCGACGGCTGCACGCGGAGCGCACGGGCCGTACGACGGTGGTGACCACGACGTCCCCGCTGGTCCTCGACCACGCGGACACCGTGCACTACCTGGTCGACGGCAAGGTCGCGGCCAGCGGCGGCCACCGCCGGCTGCTGGCGGAGGAACCCGGCTACCGCGCGCTGGTGGCCCGGGACGCGGAAGTGGAAGAGGAAGAGGAAGAGGTCGTACGGTGACGCAGTCCTCACTGGCCAAGGGTCAACTGCCCGTCGCCGAAAAGGCGGACGTACGGCGGGCCGCGCTGCGCCTGGTGCGGGCCGACCGGCGGGCGTTCGGCGTGGTGCTCGTGGTGAACGCGCTGGCCGCGGCGGCCGGGCTCGCCGGGCCGTGGCTGCTCGGGCGGATCGTGGACGAGGTGCGGGCCGGGGCCGGGGTGAGCACCGTGGACCGGCTGGCGCTGGTCATCGTGGCGTGCGCGCTGGCCCAGTTGCTGCTGGCGCGGTGGGCGCGGTACGTGGGGCACCGGTTCGGTGAGCGCACGCTGGCGCGGGTGCGGGAGGACTTCGTCGACCGGGCGCTGGCGCTGCCCGCGTCGGTCGTGGAGCGGGCCGGGACGGGTGACTTGACCGCGCGCGGCACGGCGGACGTGGCGATCGTGGGGACGACCCTGCGTGATGTCGGGCCGGATCTGCTGGTCAACTCGGTGCAGGCTCTGTTCGTGATGGGCGCGGTGTTCGTCCTCGACCCGCTGCTCGGGCTGTTCGGGGTGCTGGGGCTCACGCCGGTGTGGTTCGCCCTGCGCTGGTATCTGCGCCGGGCCCGGGACGGCTATCTCGCGGAGGGCGCGGCCAATTCGGAGGTCGCCGAGATCCTCACGGCGACCGTGTCCGGGGCCCGCACGGTGGAGGCGTTCCGGCTCCAGGAGCGGCGGGTGACCGCGAGCCGGGACACGCTGCGGACGGCTCTGCGGAGCCGGCTGTACACGCTGTACCTGCGGACCGTGTTCTTCCCGGCGGTCGAGATGTCGTACACGATCCCGGTGGCGGGCGTGCTGTTCGTCGGCGGGTGGCTGCACGGGCGCGGGGAGGTGGGCCTGGGTGCGGTGGTGGCGGCGGCGCTGTATCTGCGGCAGTTCGCCGAACCGCTGGACCAGATCCTTATGCGGGTCGAGCAACTCCAGAGCAGCGGCGCCTCGTTCGCCCGCGTGGAGGGGCTGGCCCGGGCGCCCCGCGCGGAGGGCGACGACGACACCCCGGCTCCGGCGGACGACCGGATCGACTTGACCGGCGTGCGGTACGCGTACGAGCGCGGCGGCGAGGTGCTGCACGGCGTCGACCTGACCGTGCGGCCGGGTGAACGGCTCGCGGTGGTCGGCCCGTCCGGCGCCGGGAAGACCACGCTGAGCCGGCTGCTGGCGGGCGTGGACGCGCCGACCGAGGGCACGGTGACCGTGGGCGGGGTGCCGGTCCACAGGCTGGAACCGGAGACGCTGCGCCGCCAGGTGGTGCTGGTCACCCAGGAGCACCACGTGTTCCTGGGTTCGGTCCGCGACAACCTCCTGATCGCCGAACCGGGCGCCACGGACGAGGAGTTGTGGGCGGCACTGAACGCGGTGGGCGCCGAGGAGTGGGTCCGGGACCTGCCGGACGGGCTCAACACCCGCCTCGGCCCCCGCGGTTCGGCGACCGACGGCTCACAGGCCCAGCAACTCGCCCTCGCCCGCGTGGTGTTGGCCGACCCGCACACCCTGATCCTGGACGAGGCGACGGCGCTGCTGGATCCGGCCACCGCCCGCCACACCGAGCGTGCCCTGGCCGCCGTACTGGAGGGCCGTACCGTCATCGCCATCGCCCACCGCCTGCACACCGCCCACGACGCGGACCGGGTCGCGGTGATGGAGAACGGCCTGCTGACCGAACTCGGCCCGCACGAGGAGCTGGTGGGGGCGGGGGGCGCTTATGCGGCGCTGTGGCACTCGTGGCATGGGGACGGG
>NZ_JBXVPZ010000331.1:0-10820 GCF_057961495.1 Streptomyces sp. P5F9
GACCAACACCCCACCGCCCCCGGAAACCCCGGTCCGCACAGCGATCCGCAGGGTCAAGATCTGGACCCCGCTGGTCATCCTCCTGGCGATCGTCTTTGCAGTAGTACAGGCCGTACGCCCGCTGCCGACCCCTTCCCTCACCCTCACCGCCGACGACTCGTACACCTTCGACGGCACCAAGGCGAACCTCCCCTGGCCCAGCGAGGGCCAGGGCTGGATGGACGTCAACGGCATCGGCACGATGGGCAGCTTCGGCAAGCAGACCCCGGTCGCCATCGGGTCCGTGGCCAAGGCGATGACCGCGTACATCGTCCTCAAGGACCACCCGCTGAAGGCCGGCGCGGAGGGCGAGAAGATCACCGTCGACGCGACCGCCGAGAAGGAGGGCGGCTACGACAAGGACGGCGAGTCCACGCTCAACACCGTGAAGGCCGGCGACGTCCTCACCGAGAAGCAGGCGCTCTCGGCGATCATGATCCCCTCGGCGAACAACATCGCGCGTCTGCTGGCCCGTTGGGACGCGGGCTCCGAGGCGGCGTTCATCAAGAAGATGAACGACACCGCGAAGTCGCTGGGGATGACGAACACGACGTACACCGATGCGTCCGGTCTCAAGGAGACCACCGTCTCCTCCGCCGAGGACCAGGTGAAACTCGGCAACCAACTGGTCAAGATCCAGGCGCTGATGGACATCACCAAGCTGCCGAGCTGGGTCGACCCGTCCGGCAAGAAGTGGACCAACTACAACCGCCTGGTGCCGTACAACAACTCGCTCGGCATCAAGACCGGCACCACCACCGCGGCCGGCGGCAACCTGCTCTTCGCCGCCACCAAGGAGGTCGGCGGTGAGACGGCCGTCGTCGTCGGCGCGATCCTCGGCCAGCACACCGCGCCGATCATCGACACCGTCAACGCGGTCAGCAAGACGGCGATGCTCGCCGCGCAGGACGCGATGACCTCGGCGAAGATCCTGAAGAAGGGGACCGTGGTCGGGTACGTCGACGACCAGCTCGGCGGTCACACACCGGTCGTCGTCACCAAGGACGTCGCGGCCGTCGGCTGGGCGGGCCTGAAGGTGAAGCTGTCCTTCGCCCCCGACGCCGTACCGCACACCGCGAAGGCCGGCACCAAGGTGGGCACGCTCACCGTGGGCGACGGTTCGAGCGGTGCCGTCAAGGTGCCGGTCGCTCTCCAGAAGGACCTCACGGAACCGGCCTTGACGTCCAAGCTGACCCGCCTCGGCTGACCCACGAGGCGCCGCACGTCACCGCACCCCGCCGGCCGGGTACCCGCCCGGGAGCTCACCGGCGGGGTGCGTGCTAGCGTCGCGAATCGGGGCACGTCGCCGGTCGAGCGGGACGCGGCGTCGAACAGGCCGGGAACGGGACGGAACGCGGCCGGGAACAGAAG
This sequence comes from Streptomyces sp. P5F9, assembly GCF_057961495.1. Classification (NCBI taxonomy): domain Bacteria; kingdom Bacillati; phylum Actinomycetota; class Actinomycetes; order Kitasatosporales; family Streptomycetaceae; genus Streptomyces; species Streptomyces sp. P5F9. The sequence continues at coordinate 1,411 of NZ_JBXVPZ010000331.1, forward strand.
ACGGGACACGGGGAGTGCCTTCAGGTGGCCACAGCGGAGCCGACACGTGCGGACGATGCCGATCCGGGCCCGGTGACCGGCCCGCGAATACGCGTGCCCGCGCGCACCGCGACGGATGACGCGGCAGCCGGCGCCCAGCACACGGACGACGGCGGCACCCGTGAGGCCGGAACCTGTGATGGCGGCACACGCCTGACGCGGTTCGTCGACCGTCTCCGCGCCCCCTTCCTCCGCCACCCGGTGATCGGCTTCACGCTCCTCTCCGGCGTTCTCCACGTCGCCTGGTTCTTCACGTTCGCGAACAGTGGCGGCGACCTCGCGGCGCAGGACGCGTGGGCGGAGTTCGTCGGCCGCCACCCTGACTCGGCGTACAACCTCGCCTGGTACGGCGGCATGCACCCGGTGTCGTACAGCGTGGTCTCGCCGTATCTGATGTCGGTCCTCGGTGTCCGTACGACGATGATGATCGCCGGGACGATCTCGGCGGGCCTGCTCACCATGATCCTGATCCGCAGCCGCTCGGTGAAGAACCCGCTGTGGGCCTCGCTCGCGGGGGTCTTCGCGCTGCTGTGCAACGCGGCGTCGGGCCGGGTGACGTACGGCCTGGGCCTGGTGTTCGGGCTCGGCGCGGTGGCCGTCGTCTTCTGCTGGCCGTACCGCTGGCGCTACAAACGCTGGGCGAAGGCCCTGTGCGCCGCGCCGCTGGCCGCGCTGGCGACCATGTCGTCGCCGGTGGCCGGACTGTTCGTGGGCCTGGTCGCCGTAGCCCTGTTCCTGCAGAAGCGACGCCCGGGCGCATGGGCCCTCGGCCTCGCGCCCGCGGCCGTGGTGGCGGTGTCGGCCTGGCTGTTCCCGTTCTCCGGCACGCAGCCGATGCTGTTCGGCTCGATGATCCTGCCGCTGGCGTCCGGGGTGATCGTCTACTTCCTGGTGCCGCGTGAGTGGACGACCGTACGGATCACGTCGGCCGTGTACAGCATCGGCGTCATCCTGGTCTGGCTGGTCAGTTCGCAGATCGGCTCGAACATCAGCCGGCTGGCGATGCTGTTCGCCGGGGTGGCCCTGATCGCCGCGCTGCCCTTCGCGGTGCCGCGCTCGCGCAAGTGGTACGCGATCGCGCTGGCCTTCGTCGGCTTCAACGGGTGGATCGGCTTCAAGTCGGTCGACGACGTCATCAACACCGCCCCGGCCGCGTCCTGGTCGCACGAACTCGCGCCGCTCGTCAACGAACTCCAGACCGTCGGCGCCGAGCGCGGCCGCGTCGAGGTCGTCCCGGCCCGCTCCCACATCGAGGCCTCCGCCCTCGCGCCGTACGTCAACCTCGCGCGCGGCTGGAACCGCCAGGCCGACATGGAGCGCAACCCGCTCTTCTACGACGACACGCTCAACTCCGCCAACTACCACGAGTGGCTTCAGCGTTGGGCCGTGCATTACGTCGTGCTGCCCAAGGACACGCCGGACGGCGACGGCGGCGAGCGCGAACGGGCCCTGGTGCAGCGGGGGATGCCGTATCTGAAGCAGGTCTGGGGCGACGCGAACTGGCAGCTGTTCCAGGTCACCGACCCGGCGCCGCTCGCCGAACCGAACGCGGTCGTCGACCGGGCCGAGCAGGGCGAGTTGACCATCGAGGTGAAGAAGAAGGGGCGGATCCTCATCCGCATCCCGTACTCGCCGTGGCTGAGCATCGTCGACGCGAAGGGCAAGAGCCTCAAGCCCCCGCAGGAGACCGACGCGTCCAAGCACCGCGCCGAGGGCACGCCGAAGACGTACGACAACCTCAACGGGTGCCTGATGGAGACGGAGGAGGACTCCAAGGGCGACAAGTGGACGATGTTGCTGGCGCCGAAGACGGGAACGTATCGGCTGGCGGCGCCGTATCAGTTGCCTCGGGGTACTCCGTGTCCTGACGAGCTGAAGTGACCGTTCGTCCGTTGGTGTCAGCGTCCCTGGGGGCTGCTGCCCCCCAGGTCCCCCGCTTCGGCCTGAACGGCCTCGTCCGCACACGCCGGACGGGCTGAAAACGATCGACCCGGCGTGGGACAGGCTCGGCGGAGCCGGTCCACGCACGGGTCCGCCGTCAGCGTCAGGCGGCTTCTTCCGGGGCCAGGAACGACAGGGCCGCCGCGGTGAACTGCTCCGGTGCCTCTTCGGGCACGTAGTGCCCGCAACCGTCGATAACCAGCTCTGTGACGTCCTGAGCGATCCGCCGTACGTCGGCGGCGACACCGACACCCCGGAATGCCCCGCCCCCGACGGCGAGGACCGGCATCCTCAGTGGGGTCCGCACCCGTGTCGCGTTCTGGGCGATCGTGACATCGAGATTTCGGTAGTACTCAAAGCTCGCGCGCAGCGCGCCAGGCCGGCGCAGCGCCTCTACGTAGTAGTCGACGGCGTGACCGGGGATCGCCGTGGGCGTCGCGCCTTTCGCGGCGAACTGGTCGCCGAAGTACACGTCTTCGCGCCCCTGTACGAGTCTCTCGTTGACGGAGGTCAGCCGGTTGAACATGAAGTGCCACGTGGCGTCGACGGGCCGGTTGACCGGCGGGATCGCGCTGGGCGCGTCCGAGATCCCCGGGAGGGCGGCCTCGGCGAGCACGAGCTTCGTGACCCGGCCCGGGTGGTCGGCGGCGAGCGCGTAGGCCAGGATCATGCCGACGTCGTGACCGGCCGCCATGAACTGGTCGTGGCCCAGAGCGGTCATGAGCCGGGCCAGGTCACCGGCCGCCGTGATGCTGTCGTAGCCGGTCTCGGGCATGTCCGACAGTCCCACCCCGCGCGGGTCCACCGCGATCACCGAAAAGTGTTCCGCCAGAGCGGGCATGACCTTGCGCCACTGCCACCAGAACTGCGGCCAGCCACCGACCAGGAGCAGCGCCGGGCCGGAACCGCCGGTGACGGCGTGGAGGGTGATGTCGCCCAGGTCGTAGCGGTGGCCGCGGAACCGGTCGGTGAAGCCGGCCGGCAGGTCGGGAGCGGAGTCGACCGCACCGAATCCGGTCACTGTGTCGCCGAAGGTGAGGGTCACTAAGTCTTCCTTCCAAGGATGCGAGAACCGGCTGAGACGGTTCTCGGAACGTAGCAGTCGTCAGCAGTCGTCAGCAGTCGTCAGCAGTCGTCACGGCGGACTGGACCGGCCTATCGACGCCGCGATGTCCGCGGCACAGCCGTTCGCGAGTTGCGTGCCGCCGCGCGGCGGGCCTCGCGGAGCATCACCTCTTCGGCGCGCGAGGTGTGCGCGAGTCGGCCACCCGCGTACCAGTAGGCGGCTGCCACGATGCGCAGCGGCCACAGCATGACCCGCACCACCGCTCTTTTTGTCCGTTCTGACGGCACGTCGAATCTCCCCCAGGATGCGAGAACCTGCTTAGGTGGTTCACGGAATGTAGCAGCCGTCACGGCGAGTCGGCGAACCGGCTAACCTGGTTCAGTCCACAGGGAAGAAGGATCGGTACATGCCGCTCAGGATCCAGTCGCAGCCGCTGTGCTTCCGTTTGACGAAGACGGCCACCGACCGCATGGCGCCGACGCCGCGGGAACATCTGCTGCACCCGTCCGACCTGGCCCACTGGCTCGTGACCGTCGGCCTCAGCAGCGTGCCGCTGCCGGCTGACGAACAGTCACTGCGGGACGCCCGGGACCTGCGGGAGGCCATCTACCGGGCGGCGCGCTCCGTGGCCGACGAACAGCGCCCGCAGGCCGCCGACCGCGACCTGATCAACGCCTGGGCCGGGCGCGACGACAGCGTCCGGGTCCTCGGTGACACCGGTGCCGTCTGGCACTTTCCCGGACCGTCACCGGTGCGGTCGGCTCTGGCCGTGGTGGCCACCGACGCGGTGGACACGCTCGGTGGCGCCCATGACGGAACGGTTCGCGTGTGCGCCGGAACGGGCTGTGTCGCGGTCTTCTTCGACACCAGCCGCGGACGGTCCCGGCGCTGGTGCTCGATGAGCACCTGCGGCAACCGCGCGAAGAAGGAGGGCATCCGCAGCCGGTCGGGGCAGTGAGGCGTCGTCCGCGCGGTGCGGGTCCAGGTGCCGGGTCCAGGGGCGACGTTCGTAGGCGTCATGGCTGCTTCGTTGGCGGCGACCGCTCTCGCCGGCAGTTCCGGATCGGTCAGCGTGGCGGCGGCCGCGATCTGTTCCATGGCCCACCGCTGCTGACGTAGAGCGTCCGGCACCTCGGTAGCGCTCTCCGCGTCGAGGCGGGCGGCGTCCACGACCACCTGCTGGAGACCGAAGAACTCCCGTGCGGGCGCGCCGAGATTGGGGCCGCCGCCGAGGTGGAGGAGGCCAGGCGGGAAGCGCGCAGCGCGGCGGAGCTCATGCCTTGGCCGTCGATCGGGTTGAACGACGCCACGGCGTCCCCACGCTGACCAGGCGGGCGGGAAAGCGGCCCGGTTCGGCGAAGTGACGCCGTCGGCTCTCGGCGGCCTGGTGGTAGGTCACCACGTCGCCGATGACGGCCGTGGGCCGTGGTGAAGATCGAGGGCAGCTTGGCGCAGGCCTCGCGGAACTCGCCGATGGTCCGACCGGGCCGGCTGTCGCCGTACCCCATCGGCGAGACACCGACCGCCGGCCGCCGCGGCTGACGGCTCCTTTATGGGACCGATGGCGGCGAGTACAGCACCACCTCGCTCACCTGCACGAACCCCAGCCGACTGTAGACAGGCTGCCCCTGGCTACTGGCCTGAAGCGTGCAGACGGACATCCCGTGTTCGCGTCCCGCCGCCATGGCGGCCGCGGTGAGCGCCGCGCCGATGCCTCGTTCGCGGTAGGCGGGATCGGTGCCGATCCAATAGAGACCGGCTACGCCGTTGCTGACGAGTACCGCCGACGTGGCCACCGCGCGTCCGTCGATTCGCCCCACCAGCCGGATGAGGAGACCGAGGTCGGTGCGGAGACCGGCTTCGGCGTCGACGACCGCGTCCCGCAGTTCGGGGCCGACGCCGAACGACGACGCGTAGGCGTCGACGTATTCCGCCAGGCCCTCGGAGGTATCGACACGTTCGACGGTGAGTCCGGCCGGGAGAGACGGCTGGGGCACCTTGTCGAGCCGGGCGGCCATGATCGGCATGCTGCCGACCCGGGCGTAGCCGCGTTCCTCCAGCGCCCGCGCCACGCCGGGCCCGCTGTCCGGTCCTATCCACCAGCGCCACGGCAACCCGCTCAACTGCTTCTCCGCCTCGGCGGCCGCGTCGTCCACCGGGCGCTCGCGCACCCTCAGTACGCCGTTGAGCAGTCGGTGCGGGAGGCCACTGCGATAAAGGGCCGGGTTGGCGTCGAGTCCGCCCGAACTGCCCCAGGCGAGCCAATGCGCTCGGAGGTTGGCCGTCTGCGGAAGGAGCTCATGGATGGACGTAGCGGCCGGTTCGGCAGATTTCATGGATCGTATTCTGCGGCGATCTCCCGCAATGCGCGTGCGGTTCCCGGCAGTTGGGAGTGTCTTCCGCCAAACCGCGCCGCTCGCCGTGCCGTTGACAGCTCACGGTACGACGGGAGTGGTGCCGACGTCGCGCGGCAGCGGGTGCTCGCGCTCCGCGCCGGTGACGATCACACCGAACTTCGGAAGGAGTTGAGCGGAATCCCTCTCCAAATCTGACGCCCAGTCAGGTAGACCGGACCCATGACAGAGGACGCGACGCACACGGATGAGACCCACAGCCGCACATACGCGGAACTGGCGGCCGTCGGCCCCTATGGAGCCGACCTCGGACATGCCCTGATCACCATGGTCGAGCCGCACCCGGGCTACGAACGCCAGTACAACCGTTGGTACGAGGACGATCACTTCATCGCCGGCGCGATGGCCATGCCGTGGATGTACGCGGGTCGCCGCTGGGTCGCCACCCGGGACCTCCAACTCCTGCGCTACCCCCCGACCTCGGCCGTCGCGCAGCCGGTGACGGCGGGGTGCTACGTCTCCGTCTACTGGATGACCGCCGGCCGCTACGCCGACCACATGCGGTGGACCGTCGGCATCAACAAGCGCCTCAACCGCGATCACCGGGTCTTCCAGGACCGTACGCACGTCTTCACCGCCTTCCAGGACCACGTCGCGACCGTCTACCGCGACGGCGACCACGGCCCGCGTGACATTCACGCCCTCGACCACCCCTACGCCGGGCTCGTCGTCCAGGTCGTCGACGCCGAGTCCCCCGGCAAGCGCGGGGAACTGCTCGCGTGGCTGCGGGACGACCACCTTCCGAAACGGCTGGCCGGCTCCCCGGCGGCCATGGTGACCGTCTTCGCGCCGACACCGCTGCCCCTGGACCGGATGACCTACGTCAAGCAGGTCGAGGGGGTCGGGAACCGGCTGACCCTGCTGTGGTTCCTCCAGCGGGATCCGCGCGAGACCTGGCGGGACCACTTCGCGGACCTGGACACGGCGGTGGCCGCTTCCGGCCTCGGTGATGTGCAGTTCGTCGCGCCGTTCATCCCCACGGTCCCGGGCACGGATCGGTACGCGGACGAACTGCGCTGAGCCCCTGACAGGCGGCGCGGCAGCCTGACATACGCGCCTCGCTCACGTCGCTCCCCTTCCGTCCTCCGCCGGTCGCCCATACTCTGACGACCCGTCAGATATATCGGCCGGACCCGGGAGGGATCGGATGTCGCTGCTCGCGGGCAAGACCGTCGTCGTCTCGGGGGTCGGGGCCGGACTCGGCCACCAGGTCGCCGCCGCCGTGGTGCGGGACGGGGGGAACGCCGTGCTCGGCGCGCGCACGGAGGCGAATCTCGCCAAGTCGGCCGCCGAGATCGATCCGGACGGCACGCACACGGCGTACCGGGCGACGGACATCACGGACGAGGCGCAGTGCGAGGCGCTCGTGGAGGTGGCGCGGGAGCGGTTCGGGCGGGTCGACGCGGTGGTCCAAGTGGCCGCGTGGGACAGCTACTTCGGCGGGGTCGAGGACGCGGACTTCGCGACCTGGCAGTCGGTGATCGACGTGAACCTGCTGGGGACGCTGAAGATGACACGGGCCTGCCTGCCGGCGTTGAAGGAGGTGGGTGGCGGCTCGGTCGTGTTCATCGGGACGCAGTCGGCGGTCGCCGCTCCCTCGCAGGTGCGGCAGGCGGCGTACGCGGCGTCGAAGGGGGCGCTGACGAGCGCGATGTACTCGCTGGCACGGGAGTTGGGGCCGTACCGGATCCGGGTGAACACCGTGCTGCCGGGGTGGATGTGGGGGCCGCCGGTGGAGGCGTACGTGCAGTTCACCGCGCACACGGAGAAGGTGCCGGAGGCGGAGGTGCTGAGGCGGCTGTCCGACCGGATGGCGTTGCCCGAGCTGGCGACGGACGGGGATGTGGCGGACGCGGCGGTGTTCCTGGCGTCGGAACGGGCGCGGGCGATTACGGGTCAGTCGTTGCTGGTCAACGCCGGGGAGCTGATGCGATGAGTTCACATAGCTGAACGCGGAACATCAATCCGAACGATTTTACTCCCCCTTGACCGCACGCTTACTTGTCGTGCTCACGCGCGACCGCCCACGATGAGCCCCGGGCTGAACCGGCTCAATCGTGGGAGGGCACATATGAACGGGCTCGACTGGGCCGTGCTCATCGGCTATTTCGGTGTGATGGTGTCGATCGGCGTGTGGTCGCACAAGCGCGTCGACAACGTGAGCGACTTCTTCACGGCCGGCGGGAAGATGCCCTGGTGGCTGTCCGGCATCTCGCACCACATGTCGGGCTACAGCGCGGTGATGTTCACCGGCTACGCGGGCATCGCCTACACCTACGGCGTCACGTCCTTCATCACCTGGTCGTTCCCGATCGCGCTGGGCATCGCCATCGGCTCCAAGCTGTTCGCGCCGCGCATCAACCGGCTGCGCTCACGGCTCCATGTGGCGTCCCCCTTGGAGTACTTGAAGAACCGCTACAACCTCAAGACCCAACAGGCGCTCGCCTGGTCCGGGATGCTGCTGAAGATCGTGGACGTGGCGGCCAAGTGGGCGGCGATCGCGACCCTGTTGTCGGTGTTCACAGGTGTGTCCCTGAACCAGGGCATCCTCATCACCGGTGCGATCACGGCGGTCTACTGCACGATCGGCGGCCTGTGGGCGGACGCGCTGACCGAACTCGGCCAGTTCGTCATCCAGTTGCTGGCCGGCGTCTCCATGTTCGTGGCCGTCGTACTGAAGTTGAACGACAAGGGCATCGGCTTCCTCGGCGCCTGGGACGAACCGGCGCTCCAGGGCCACGGCAAACCGCTGGTCGGCCCCTACGGCACGGTGTTCCTCCTCGCGTTCCTCTTCATCAAGCTCTTCGAGTACAACGGCGGCATGCTCAACCAGGCCCAGCGCTACATGGCCACCAAGAGCCCCTACGCGGCGGAGCGTTCGGCCCGGCTGTCGGCGGCGCTGTGGCTGATCTGGCCGACGGTCCTCTTCTTCCCCATGTGGATGTCACCGCTCCTGGTCCACGCGCAGAAGCCGGACGGCTCCGACTCCTACGGCCTGATGACCGAACAGCTGCTCCCGCACGGCCTGTTGGGGCTGGTGGTCGTCGGCTTCTTCTCCCACACGATGGCGATGTGCTCGTCCGACGCCAACGCGATCGCGGCGGTCTTCACCCGGGACGTGGCACCGGTGGTCTCGGCCAAGGCCCGCGCGTGGAACGACCGTTCGGGGCTCATCGCGGCCCGCGTGACCACGGTCGTCTTCCTCGGCCTGTCCATGGCGGTGGCCACCCAGGTCAACTCGCCCACGTTCAAGGACATCATCACGGTCGTCATCAAGTGGGTCGCGGGCTTGATGGGCCCGATCGCGATCCCGATGATGCTGGGCCTGCTCCGTCCCTTCCGCAAGTCCGGTCCCACGGCGGCGCTGACGAGCTGGGCGGCGGGCCTGTTCGCCTTCTGGCTGGTCAACTACCCGATCAACTGGGAGGTGGACGGCGGGGTCCCGCTCCAGTACCAGGTGTCGATCCCGCTCGCGGTCTCCCTCGTCCTCTACATCCTCATCGGCTACGTGAAGCCCGAGGACACCCCGGAGCGGGACGCTTTGATCGAGAAGATCAACGGGGGCGGGGACGACGACGGGGAGGCGGCGGCCGTGGCGGTACCGGCGCAGGCGAGTGCGGGAGACGACGTCGTAGGCAGCCAGTCGTAGTACATACTCAGGCACCCCGCGGATACCGGGCGATCCATCCCGGGGCGGACCCGGCGGGCCCGTGCAACGCGGGCCCCTGGGTCATCTCCACCGCGAAGTCATCGGCAAGCACGAGCAACGTGGGACGGCCCTCCAGTTCGGCCAGCCAGGCCGGCGGGAGGGCCGTCTCGCCGTGCAACGCCCCGAGCAGCCCACCGGTGAGCGCCCCGGCAGTCCCCGAGGGCCCACCCTGGTTCACGGCCAGACACAGCCCGTGCCGTACGTCCTCGCCGACGAGCGCGCAGTAGACAGCCCCCGCGAG
>NZ_JBXVPZ010000332.1:0-10813 GCF_057961495.1 Streptomyces sp. P5F9
CCAACGCGCTCAGCCCGCGCGCGTGATCGACCCGCGGCTCCCGCGCCAACCCGGAGTCGACGACCACCCGTACACCGGGAATCGTCAGCGAGGACTCCGCCACGGACGTCGCGAGCACCACCCGCCGCCGCGCCCCCGGGGACAGCACCGCGTCCTGCACGGCGGCCGGCGCCCGCCCGTGCACCTGGAGCACCTCGGCCCCGCCGAGGTCGCCCAACTGCCCGGCCACGCGTGCGATCTCCCCGACACCGGGCAGAAAACACAGCACGTCCCCGTCCCGCTCGCCCATCGCCCGCCGTACCGTCGACGCCACATGCGTCAGCAGCGCCGGATCCACGCGCATGCCGTGCGGCGGCCGTACGGGACGTAGTGGAGGCGTCCAGACGACCTCCACCGGGTACGCGACACCCTCCGCCTCGACCACCGGCGCGTCGCCCAGCAGCCGGGCCCAGCCCTGCGCGTCGGTGGTCGCGGACGCCGCGACCAGCCGCAACTCGGGCCGCAGGGCCTCCCGTACGTCGATCAGGAAAGCGGCCACCGTGTCCGCGTCCAGGTGCCGCTCATGGCACTCGTCCAGGATCACGGCATCGACGCCCGCCAACTCCTGGTCGCGTTGCAGCCGTTGGAGCAGCACGCCGGTCGTGACGACCTCCACACGTGCGTGCCGTCCGACGACCCGCTCGCCGCGCACGGTGTAGCCGACGCTCTCGCCGACCTTCTCGCCCAGCAGCCACGCCATGCGCCGGGCCGCCGCCCGCGCCGCGATCCGCCGCGGCTCGGCGACGACCACCCGCCGCGCGGGCCCCTCACCGAGCAGCCCGGCCAGCGCGAGCGGCGCCAGCGTCGTCTTGCCGGTGCCGGGCGGCGCGACGAGCACGGCGGCACCGCCCGCCTCCAGGGCCGCGTCAAGTCCGGGCAGGGCACTGCGGACGGGCAGCGCGTCGAGGGCGTCGTAGCGGATCACGACCCCAGTGTCGTACGCCGTGCGAAACGACCTCTACGCGCGCGTGCCCGCGTTCCGTCAGCCCCTCAGCGGTTCTAGCCAGTCCCTCAGTGGTTCTACCGGTCGCGTTCGCACACGAAGATCGTCGTCCCGGGGATCAGGTTGCCGCGCAGGGGCGACCAGCCGCCCCACTCGGCGGTGTTCCAGGACGGCCACTCCGGCTCGACGAGGTCCACCAGGCGCAGGTCCGCGGCCACGATGTCCCGGACGCGGTCGCCGAGGGTGCGGTGGTGTTCCACGTAGACAGCGCTGCCGTCGTCGGCCTGCTCGACGTACGGCGTGCGGTCGAAGTAGGAGGCGGAGACCGTCAGTCCCTCGGGGCCCGGCTCGTCGGGGAACGCCCAGCGGATCGGGTGCGTGGTCGAGAAGACGAAGCGGCCGCCGGGCCGCAGCACCCGGCGCACCTCGCGCAGCACCAGCACCGGGTCGGCGACGAACGGCAGCGCCCCGTACGCCGAGCAGGCCAGGTCGAAGGACTCGTCCGCGAAGGGCAGCGCGCCCGCGTCGGCGCACACCAGAGGGAACGATCCGCCGATCCGCAGCGCGTGCTGGAGCTGGCGGTGGGAGAGGTCCAGGGCGACCGGGCGGGCACCCTGGGCGGTCAGCCAGCGCGAGCACTGGGCCGCGCCGGCGCCGATCTCCAGGACGTCCTTGCCCTTCAGCTCCTCGGGCGGGCCGAGCAGTTCGGCCTCCACCTCGTCGAGGCCCTCGGGACCCCACACGAAGCGGTCGTCACCGAGAAAGGTGCCGTGTTCGACCTGGTAGTCGTCCGCGTTCCGGTCCCACCAGCCCCGGTTGGCCCGGGAACTCTCGGTGACGTTGGCATCACGTCGGGTGGCTTCCGGCTCGAACGCATCGGGCTCTTGGATGATCGGCTCCCTCGTCGTACTCTTCCGTCACCTCTACGGTGCGGCTGTCCCCGGCGGCGTCACTGAAGGGGTGGTTCAGGCCTGCGTGGCCTCGCGGGACACGTTTTGTGCCGGGTATGCGGCGATCCGCCCCGGGTGTGCGCCTTCGCGCATTGACCCTGCCTGGCTGCCCCCGTATGCTACAAGTTGCGCTGCGGGCCTGCGCACCTCAGACGTAGCAGGTTGCGCTCGCATCTGTATGTATGACCCCTCGGTTTTCGAGGCGCCACCGGACACCTGGTGTTCCGGATCGGCGCTTCCTTGGCTGTCCGGCCTTCTGCAGAGCGAAGCGAAAAAGGCTCTCGGCGTGAGCAGTACCTACGACTTCAATGTCCGTACCGGAGCCCTTTCCCACATGACGAGCAGCACCGAGACCACCGCCACCACCCCGCAGGTAGCGGTCAACGACATCGGTAACGAGGAAGCCTTCCTCGCCGCGATCGACGAGACGATCAAGTACTTCAACGACGGCGACATCGTCGACGGCGTCATCGTGAAGGTCGACCGGGACGAGGTCCTGCTCGACATCGGTTACAAGACCGAAGGTGTCATCCCGAGCCGCGAGCTCTCGATCAAGCACGACGTCGACCCGAACGAGGTCGTCAAGGTCGGCGACGAGATCGAAGCCCTTGTTCTCCAGAAGGAGGACAAGGAAGGCCGCCTGATCCTCTCGAAGAAGCGCGCCCAGTACGAGCGCGCCTGGGGCACCATCGAGAAGATCAAGGAAGAGGACGGCATCGTCACCGGTACCGTCATCGAGGTCGTCAAGGGTGGACTCATCCTCGACATCGGCCTCCGTGGCTTCCTGCCGGCTTCTCTCGTCGAGATGCGCCGTGTCCGCGACCTCCAGCCCTACGTGGGCAAGGAGCTCGAAGCCAAGATCATCGAGCTGGACAAGAACCGCAACAACGTGGTCCTGTCCCGCCGTGCCTGGCTGGAGCAGACCCAGTCCGAGGTCCGCCAGACGTTCCTCACGACCCTCCAGAAGGGTCAGGTCCGCTCCGGCGTGGTTTCCTCGATCGTCAACTTCGGTGCCTTCGTGGACCTGGGTGGCGTCGACGGTCTGGTCCACGTCTCCGAGCTGTCCTGGAAGCACATCGACCACCCCTCCGAGGTTGTCGAGGTCGGCCAGGAAGTCACCGTCGAGGTCCTCGACGTCGACATGGACCGCGAGCGCGTCTCCCTGTCGCTGAAGGCGACCCAGGAAGACCCGTGGCAGCAGTTCGCCCGCACCCACCAGATCGGCCAGGTCGTGCCCGGCAAGGTCACGAAGCTGGTTCCGTTCGGTGCGTTCGTCCGCGTGGACGAGGGCATCGAGGGTCTGGTGCACATCTCCGAGCTGGCCGAGCGCCACGTGGAGATCCCGGAGCAGGTCGTCCAGGTCAACGACGAGATCTTCGTCAAGGTCATCGACATCGACCTTGAGCGTCGCCGGATCTCGCTGTCCCTGAAGCAGGCCAACGAGTCCTTCGGTGCCGACCCGGCCTCGGTCGAGTTCGACCCGACGCTCTACGGCATGGCCGCGTCCTACGACGACCAGGGCAACTACATCTACCCCGAGGGCTTCGACCCCGAGACCAATGACTGGCTTGAGGGCTACGAGACCCAGCGGGAGGCGTGGGAGCACCAGTACGCCGAGGCGCAGCAGCGGTTCGAGCAGCACCAGGCGCAGGTCATCAAGTCCCGCGAGGCCGACGCCCAGGCGGCGGCCGAGGGTGTCGACACCCCGGGTGCGGCTCCGGCCGCGGCCGGTGGCGGCGGCGGTTCGTACTCCTCCGAGGGTGCGGACACGTCTGGTGCCCTGGCTTCGGACGAGGCGCTTGCCGCGCTGCGCGAGAAGCTGGCGGGTGGGCAGAGCTGAACGCCCACTGAGCAGTAGCTCTTGATTGAGGGGCCGTACCTTTCGGGGTGCGGCCCCTCGGTCGTGTGTTTCGGCTGCGGGTCGGTGGGGGCTGAGCGCGCAGTTCCCCGCGCCCCTCAAGGGGCGCTTTTCATCGGCCTTGTAGAAACGTGCGGGATACATCCGTAACTGCCGGGCCGTAACCGGCTGTTGGGACCCTGCCTCGGTCATTCATGATCGGAGAAGGGGAGCCGGACAATGGCAAGGAACCAGAGTCGACGTGCTTTTCTGCGGAACGTGGGCCTCACCGGTGGCGCGGGCACGATGTTCGCCACCATGGGGGCCCTCGGGCTCGCCCCCACCGCGCAGGCCGCCCAGCGGGATCAGCCCTTCCGCGCCCTGAGCGCCGGGGACTTCCACCTCACCGGACGCGGTGCGGCGAAGGTCGTCATCGTCGGCGGTGGCATCGCCGGGCTGACCACGGCGTACGAACTGGGCAAGGCCGGCTACGACTGTATGATCCTGGAGGCCAGGGACCGTACCGGCGGCCGTAACTTCACCGTCCGGGGCGGGGATACGACGACCGACCTGTACGGCAACCGGCAGACCGCCCGTTTCGCCGACGGTCACTACATGAACTGCGGTCCCGCGCGGATCCCGCAGTGGATGGTCACCCTCGACTACTGCCGTGAACTCGGCGTCCCCATCGAGGTGTTCACCAACGTCAACGCGGACGCGTACATCTACAACGAGTCCACCGGCATGACCAAGCCCGAGCGCTACCGCACCGCCAAGGCCGATGTCTACGGCTATGTCTCGGAGTTGCTCGCCAAGGCCACCGACAAGGGCGCCCTGGACAAGGAGCTGACCGCCACCGACCAGGAGAGGCTCGTCGAGTTCCTGAAGGACTGGGGCGAGCTGGGCGACACGCTGAAGTACACGGGCGGTGAAAGGCGCGGGTACACGACCGTACCGGCCGCCGCGGGCACCCCGGGGGTACTGCTCGGCGATGTCCCGAGCGCCTCCGAGGTCCTCGCCAGCGGTGTCGGACGCTACTTCTCCTTCGAATTCGGCTTCGACCAGGCCATGTTGATGTTCCAGCCGGTCGGGGGCATGGACCAGATACCGAAGGCCCTCACCCGGGCGATCGGCGCACATCGCATCCGTACCGGGGCGGTCGTCTCGAAAATCACCGACAAGGGGAGTGGCGTTTCCGTCACCTACACCCAGGGCGGCCGGACGAAGGTGGTCGAGGCCGACTACTGCGTCGGCGCCCTGCCGCCCAACATCCTGGCCAAGATCCCGCACAACCTCGGCACCGGTGTCCAGACCGCGCTGGAGGCGATCACCCCGTCGTCCGCCGCGAAGATCGGCCTGGAGTACAAGTCCCGTTGGTGGGAGCTCGATCACCGGATCTACGGCGGTATAACCGAGACCGACCAGGACGTCACCCACATCTGGCACCCTTCGTACGGCTTCCACGGTGAGCGGGGCGTCCTGATCGGGTACTACAACTACGACGACGACGCGGACTCCTACGCGAAGCTCACCCCCAAGGGGCGGGAAGAGCGGGCGGTGGCCGCGGGCGTGAAGATCTACGGGGAGAAGTACCGCAGCGAACTGGCATCGTCCTTCTCCCACCACTGGCGTCAGACGCCCCACCTGGAGGCCGCGTGGCACGACACCCCCGGTGGCCCCGACGACGTCCGCTACAAGCCGCTCAACGACCCCACCGGACGCGTCTACTTCGCCGGCGACTGGCTCACCTACACCGACGCTTGGCAGCACGGCGCGTTCTCCTCCGCCCGCAAGGCCGTGACCGCACTCCACGCGCGCGTGCTGTCCTCGTGACGTGGACACTCTCCCGGTGACACAGGGGAGCGGCGCATGAAAAGCCCGTAAGAGGTGCCTGATCAGGGGCATGGGCGGGAATGCCCATGCCCTGGAGGGCGTTGTGCAGTACGAACACGAGGAGGAGCGGTCACTGTGCTTGATCCGCAGGGTTTGTACGCATGGGAGCCGAAGGGCCTGGCAGTCGTCGACATGGCGCTCGCACAGGAGTCGGCCGGTCTTGTCATGCTCTACCACTTCGACGGATACATCGACGCGGGCGAAACAGGCGACCAGATCGTCGAACGTCTGCTCGATACATTGCCCCACCAGCTCGTGGCCACCTTCGACCACGACCGGCTCGTCGACTACCGAGCCCGCCGCCCGCTGCTCACCTTCAAGCGGGACCGGTGGACCGACTACGAGGAGCCCACCCTTGACGTACGGCTGGTCCAGGACGCCACCGGAGCCCCCTTCCTGCTGCTCTCCGGCCCTGAGCCGGACGTGGAGTGGGAGCGCTTCGCAGCAGCCGTCCAGCAGCTCGTGGAGCGGCTCGGCGTCCGCCTGTCCGTGAACTTCCACGGCATCCCCATGGGCGTCCCGCACACCCGGCCCGTGGGCGTCACCCCGCACGGCAACCGCAACGACCTCGTCCCCGGGCACCGCAGCCCCTTCGACGAGGCGCAGGTCCCCGGCAGCGCCGAGGCGCTCGTCGAATACCGCCTCATGGAGGCCGGTCACGACGTCCTGGGCGTCGCCGCGCACGTCCCGCACTACATCGCCCGCTCCCCGTACCCGGACGCGGCCCTGACCGTCCTGGAGGCCATCACGGCGGGCACCGGACTGGTCCTCCCGGGCATCGCGCACTCCCTGCGCACCGAGGCCCACCGCACCCAGACCGAGATCGACCGTCAGATCCAGGAGGGCGACGAGGAACTCGTCGCACTCGTCCAGGGCCTGGAGCACCAGTACGACGCCGCCGCGGGCGCCGAGAGCCGCGGCAACATGCTCGCCGAGCCGGTCGACATCCCGTCCGCGGACGAGATCGGCCAGGAGTTCGAGCGCTTCCTGGCGGAGCGCGAGGGCGACAACTAGGGCGAGGACGGCAACGGAGCGGTTGCCGACGGTCACCGCGTGCCCTGTCAGTGACAGGCCGTAGGCTTCGGTTCATGCTGAAGGTCGGCCTCACCGGGGGCATCGGTGCCGGTAAGAGTGAAGTGTCGCGGCTGCTCGTGGGATACGGCGCCGTGCTGATCGACGCCGACCGCATCGCGCGCGAGGTCGTCGCGCCCGGAACTCCCGGGCTCGCGGCGGTCGTCGAGGCCTTCGGGGAGGACGTGCTCGGCGAGGACGGCGCCCTGGACCGGCCGAAGCTCGGCTCCATCGTCTTCGCCGACCCCGAGAAGCTGGCCGTCCTCAACGAGATCGTGCACCCTCTCGTCGGCAGGCGCTCCCGCGAGCTCGAAACGGCCGCGGCCGACGACTCCGTAGTGATCCACGACGTCCCCCTCCTCGCCGAGAACGCCCTCGCCGCGCTGTACGACCTGGTGATCGTCGTCGACGCGAGCCCCGAGACCCAGCTCGACCGGCTGGTTCGGCTGCGGGGCATGACCGAGGACGACGCACGGGCGCGTATGGCCGCCCAGGCGACGCGCGAGAAGCGGCTCGCCATCGCGGACATCGTCATCGACAACGACGTACCCCTGGAGGCGCTGGAGCGGCGCGTACGGGACGTATGGGCCGAACTCGTGCGCAGGGCGCACGCGCCCCAGCAGCCCCCTCAGGAATAGCGGCCCTTTCTCCGGGCGTTGAAACGTCCGAGTAAGGGAAGGACTTTGCCGTGCCCGAGAACAGCGGAACGACCGGACGTACTCCGGAGACGCATGTCATCGACTTCCGCGCCGCCGAGCAGTTGCTCGACGCGCGGGACCCGCGGGGCGCGGTGAAGCTGCTCGACCGCGTCATCGACGCGCACCCGGAGAACACCGCCGCGCGCCTGCTGCGCGCGCGTGCCTTCTTCGCGGCCGCGCAACTGCGCCCAGCCGAGCTGGAGTTCACCATCGTCCTGGAGCGCGAGCCGGACAACGCCTTCGCGCACTTCGCGCTCGCCCGCACCTACGAGCGACAGGGCCGCGCCGACCAGGCCAAACGCCACTTCAGGCTGGCCGCCGCGCTCGACCCGAAACCGCAGTACCTGAAGGCGGCCCGCTTCGACGGGTAGGCGTGCACTTGTAGATGCATACCTGTAGGCGTGCGCTTGTGAGGGCACGCCTGCGGGGACACGCTTTCGCCGGTCAGGGGTGGCGGTGCTCCGGTGGGCGGTACGGCGGGATGTCCGGGCCCGGCTGGTAGTGCGGGCCCTGGCGTATGTGTCTGAGGATCATGGTCATGTCGATCGTGACGATCAGCCACAGCACCGCGCAGGCCGCCGCCCACCCGGGGCGGCCGGCGATCGCGAACGCGACCGTGCCGAAGATCGTCCAGACCAGTCCCCACACGCTCAGCCAGAACCGCGTCCGCAGCGGACTGCGCGCGGTCGTCGGCTCACTGCCTGTACGCATCAGGATCACTACTCCTCCTTTCAACGTACTCTTCGGCTCGGACGTTCTCCACAAGGCTCCACAGGGCTCCACAGGGAGGGGAAGCGCATCGTGCTGCCGGACGCCGACGAACTGCCCGAGGTCCTGCTCGACCTCGCCGTACCCCATGAGGACATCAACGAACTGGTGCGACTGCACCGGGTGTTGACGCGGGACACCGACGCGGTGCGACTCCTGGAGGAGTGCGTCGGCGAACTGGTCAAGGACATCGGGGAGCACGGCCACTGGACCCGGCTCACCGAGCTGCTCCTGGCCCGGCTGCCCGAGGCCCCGCCCGAGATCGGCGCCTACTTCTCCGTGTACGTGTTCGTCGCCGCGCTGCCCTCCACGCGCGCGTACCACCGCGAACGCGACATCCCCGCCGATGTCTCCCGGCGCACCCTCGCCGACCTGGGACGCAACATCGCGGTGCACCACAGACGGTTCGGTGGGGCGGGGCTGCCGTTCCCGCAGTGGCTCGTCCCGCACTTCCGCGGCGAGCTGTACCAGCTCGGGCGGCTGCAGTTCGAGCGGGCGCGGCTCGGCGAGCGCAGCGCGCAGGCGCTCACGGAGGCCGGGCTGGACGCGGTGCAGGGGGCGCCCTGCCTGAACCTGCACATCCCCGACTTCTCCGGGCCGCTCACCCCGGCCGCGTGCGAGCGTTCGCTGGAACTGGCCCGCGCGTTCTTCGCCCGGCACTTCCCCAAGGAGCGCCATGAGGTCGCGACCTGCCATTCCTGGCTGCTCGACCCGCAGTTGAAGCGGTACCTCTCCGCCGACTCCAACATCGTCCGCTTCCAGGAACGGTTCCGAGTGATCCGCGAGGACACGGAGCCGGCCGACACCGAGCCCGTCCAGTTCGTCTTCGGGCATCCCGATCTGCCGGTGGAGAGCCTGCCAAGGGGAACGTCCGTGGAGCGGGCCGTCGGGGACCATCTGCGGGAGGGCGGGCACTGGTACATCGGCCACGGGTGGTTTCCGCTCTGATCCCGGCTCGGCTCCGACCTCCAACAGCTGCCAACAGTTGCCTGCCTGAAGGGAATTGACTCGTACGGGTGAACCAGTGCGAGTCGGGAACGGACGTGCGGACGCGGACCGTTGGACGGGCATGCCAATCGAAATGCGTGCGGGGTACGAGGGGACAGGACCCGGAGCGATCACTCCGGACGGCTGCGCGGTGGAGCTGTACTCACGGCTGTCGATCGGCCAGGAGCCGGACATCATCGCCGCGGCCGTGCCGGCGGGTGCGCGCATCCTAGAGCTGGGCAGCGGGGTGGGACGGATGACCCACCCCCTCCTGGAGCGCGGGTTCACGGTCACGGCGGTCGACGAGTCCGCCGAGATGCTGGAGCGGGTCAAGGGCGCGCGCACGATATGCAGCCCGATCGAGAACCTCGATCTGGGCGAGACCTTCGACGTGGTGATGCTCGCGTCGTTCCTGGTGCACGCCGGGGAAATCGAGGTGCGGCGCGGACTGCTGCGGACCTGCGTACGGCATGTCGCGCCGGGCGGCTGCGTGCTGATCCAGCGGGAGGGCGAGGACTACCACACGAACCTGCCGCGCGAGCGGATCGACCCCAGTGGCTTCACCGTGCGGATGGTGTCGGCGGAGCCGGTCGGGGACGGGGTCGACTCGGTACGTGCGGAGTATGTGTTCCCGGATGCGGTCTGGACCCAGACGTTCCTCTCCCGGCCGTTGACGACGGACCAGTTCGAGGAGGCGCTGGCGGAGGCGGGACTGAAGGTGGACAGCTATCTGACACCGGACCGGATATGGGTGAGGGCGGTGGCGGCGGCGACAGAGGGAGACGAAGAGGCAGCGGCGACGGCGGCGGCAGCGGATTAGCGGAGGAAATCGCGTGCGGCGGCGATGAGTTCGAGGACGAGGGCCGGTCTACCCCTGTGACAGCAACACGGACCGCTTTCCGGCGCTCCCACCGCTTCCCACAGGAGAACCTCATGTCCGAGACCACCGCTCCCGTAGCCTCCGCCGCTTCCGCCGACTCCCTGGCCCCCGCGTCCGCGACCACCCGCGGTCGCCGTGCCCGCATCGCGCTGCGTGCCCTCCAGGTGCTGCTCGCCCTGTTCTACGGCGTCGCGAGCGCGCTGCCCAAGCTGATCGCGAACTCGTATGCCGTGGAGTCCTTCGACAAGATCGGCTGGGGCAGCGGGGCCATGTACACGATCGGCGCGCTCGAACTGGCCGGTGCCGTCGGGCTGTTGGTCCCGCTGCTGCAGTCGGTGGCGGCGACGGCGCTCAGCGCGCTGATGGTGGGTGCGTTCGTCGTGCAGATGACCGTGTTCCACGGCGAGAACGCTGCGACACCGCTCATCCTGATCATCCCGCTGGCCCTGATCGCCTGGGCACGGCGGGGGCAGAACGCGGAATTGCTGCGAGTGGTACGACGACGGGCGTGATCCGTGCGATACGGCTGACGGCGACGGCTGTGCCTATGGCTGTCGCTGAGCACGGGATGACGGTGGCGTCCGGTGGGCCGAGGGGCCCGGGCCGGATGTCACCGTTGCGTGTCGCGGTCCCGGGGGATATCGGGAGCGGGGGTGGCGGAGCTGGGACCAGCTGTCATCGTTGCGGGTCGCGACGGGCACCGCGGCGTGGTTCGCGGCGGGTGTCCCGGTCCCGGCGAGTATCGGG
>NZ_JBXVPZ010000333.1:0-10811 GCF_057961495.1 Streptomyces sp. P5F9
CGGTGCGGCTCCCGGCTCGGGACAAACCCGGCACCCGAGGTGTTCATCGCACCCCCGCCCCCCACACACACCGCAGGACCGAACCGCCCCTCCACCACGAGCCGCCCCACAAGAGCCCGCTGGTCAGCCCTGCAACTATCTGTGAATAGTCCCCCGGGGGCACCAGTCACACTGCGTGTTCTCGCAGGTCAGGGCCCGCAACGGCCCTACCTGCGAGGCTTCCTGTGGTTCATACGAAATTAGCCACGCGGGAAGATTTCGTGCGCCCGCAGCATGCTCTCAGGCGTCATTGCCCCAGGTGAGAGGCATCGTCCCAGTGGCCTGAGCCGCGCTGCGCGACTGTCGCAGGTTCGAACCGTTGGGGGACTTCCAATAGCAAGCACTTCAGTCACGCTCTGCAGTTCCACCTGTTCAGGTCCCCTCGTTGCGAACTCGCACCGTCAGGTCGCTCTGATCCGCCGTTCGAATGCCGACAGGGCAACCAACGCGACCTGCGGGGCATGAGCGTGCGAGAGGATGCGACGAGACAAGGACAGTTCCGACTACCCGGTCTCCTTGCGCTTCCCCTCCTCCGGCGGCTCGTCACGCCGCCCCGGCCAGATCTGGCACACCAGCGAGGTCACCGCGATCAGCCCGAGGTCGAGCGCGCCTGAAGGCCGAGTTCGACCGCCAGTGGACCGCCGCCGGGGAAGCCGGACAGCAACCCGACCCATGCCTGGCGCAGATCGAACGCCTCAAGGCCGAGGTCACAACCCCGCGCGAAACGCCTCAGCAGGAAGAACGCTGAGCTCGACGCCCTGAAGGAGTTCCAGAAAGTGGCACTGTCCCACCTTGCCGCCGAGCACAGTGAGATCACCGTGCTGCGGCAACAGCTACGGCGTGCCCGGTCGGCGGAAGATCCTTCAGCTGTCGCTCATAGCGGTCGTCGACCCGTGCCGATGCCCGGCCGGGGGGGACGGACATACACCGTCACCGCTCCGGCCGGCCGGCTGCACCATCAGTCCGCTTGCACCGTGCACTGCGGCGGTGACAAGCACCGCGAAGTCCTCGAACAGCACGTCCTGCCAGGAGATCTCGTCGTGGTCCATGTCCTGGGTATCGCCGCGGACGGTACGAAACAGCCCGCACTCACCAAACCTGATGGAGCATCAGATGTGGTGAATCGGACTGAGACTCGCTCCAGGCCACTGTCTGGAATCGAACAGCCCCCTCACCAACCGTGACGGCTCCCCGTGGTCACTGCCCGCGCCCGGCTCTCACCTGCAAAGGCAATCGGGCAGAACTGACGGTGCGGGCGGGGCCGGGCACCGGGCCAGCTCCAGTTGCTGCTCGATACGCCGCCTCCCGCCCCCGCTGACCAGTTGTCTGTAGAGGCCCGCTCCTTTCCCTGGCCGGGCTTTCGCCGACTACAAGGAAGCGCTTGCAACGACTGCTCAGCCCGGCAGTTCTGCATTGGTGCACTGGGGGCAGGCGGTGCTGCAGGTTCCGAGAGCAGGCGGTCCACCGACACCGACGGGTGCGGTCGGCGCGGCGGCGCCCTCGTGGGCGGCCATGGCGTGCCATCGACTGACCGCGAGCACGGCCCGCTCCATCCCGTCCAGTCGCTCCTGCCGGTCGACGTCCGCGTCGGCACCGGCGGTCACGCCACTGTCCGCTTCGTCCGCGGCGCCGTGTCGAACAGCCGGAGCACGACGACCGCGGGGTCGTGGTGCTCCGGTCTGCGGACGCCCCGGCCGGCCAGAAGGGATTCGCCGGGACGGAACGCGGCCCCCTTCCCCTTCCCCGGAGTCGAATTCCCGGGATTCGAATTCACCGACCGGCTCCCGTCCTCACCTGTGCTGCCGCACGGAATCCCGGACAGTGGCAGGCCGCCGAAGAACAAACCGCCCGCGAAGGCCCACGCCAGGGCGGTCGGGCACTTGGTGCTGGGGCCCGGTTGAACTCCGTGCGTAACCACGTCGTGTTTCAACCGAGTTGAAGCACCTGCGCACCCCGCCTTGGAGGCTCACATGCCGGATTCTCCTGTCGCGATCTTCGAGCGACTCAGCACTCTCACTACGCCGAAGGACCCTCAGTTCCTCTTCCGCACCGTGCACGTGCTGGGCGGGGGGATCGGCGGACTCCTCGCCGCGCGGGTGCTCGCCGACCACGCCGAGCATGTCGTGATCGTCGAGGCCGACAGGGCGGAGGCGGGCGCCAAGGGCGAGCCTCGCCCGGGTGTGCCGCAGGGCTACCAAGTCCACACGCTCTTGCCGGGGGGCCGTGCGCAGCTCGAACGCTGGTACCCCGGAATCATCCAGCGGGCCCTGGATGGGGGCGCAGTCCTGTCCAGTTCGCACGGCGCCGCGGCCTACCTCGACGACGTCGAGCAGATCACCACACCCAATACAGAGCTCGTCACCAGCAGCCGCCCCTTCCTCGAAGCGCTGATCCGGAGCGACACCCTCAGGTTGCCGAACGTCGACGTGGTCACCGGCCGCGTGACGGGGTTGAACTACGCGCGCGGCGCCGCCGACGCGGTGCGATACACGACCGACGGCAAGGAGACCGTCGACACCACGGACTTCGTCGTCGACGCCACCGGCCGCGGCAGCAGGCTCTCCACCTGGCTGGAGGAGGGAGGCTGGCCCCGGCCCGACATGGAGCGGCTGAAAGTCGACATCCGCTACTTCACCGCCCGCTTCACCCGCTCACCCGTCTGGTCCGGCCCCTCCAGCGGCATCAGCCGCTACAGCCCGCACTTCCCCTCGAAGGGCCTGGCCGTGGCAGCGGTCAACGCCATCGAGGGCCGACGGTGGGCAGTCATGCTCGCCTTCTTCGGGAGCGACAGCGAGCACCTGGGCACCAAGGACTTCCTCGCCCGTTGCCGCGAGCTGCAACCGATCTACCAGCAGGCGGCTGCCGGCGAGCTGATCGGTGACGTGGTCCCCTACCGCCACCCCGACAGCCGGTGGCGCCACTTCGAGGAACTCGGCCGCTTTCCCGCCCGCCTCGCGGTCATCGGCGATGCCGTGGCGTCGTTCAACCCCGTCTACGGGCAGGGCATGTCCTCCGCCGCGCTCCACGCGTCGTGCCTGTCGGAGTACCTGTGCTCCGCGCCGGACCTGGACGCCCCGGCGCGGCATTTCCTGGACCTGCAAAAGGTCATGGTCCAGGCCGCCTGGCAGACCTCCACGGCCGCCGACTCCGTCCGGCTGGGAGTCGCCAGGAAGCCGACCACCGCGCAGGAACGTCGGCAGGCGTGGGCCATGCAGCAGGTGATGGCCGCGGCCAGTCGAGACGTTCAGGTGGCCACCGCCTTCCGGGCCGTCGGCTTCATGACCGCCCACCCGGCCACGCTGCTCACACCGGAGTTGGTACGCCGGGCGGCGGCGGCCAATGCCGTACCGGACGAAGCGCTCCACCGCGGGTACGGGCTCACGGAGGACGACGGCGGATTGACCCCGCCCACAGAACGGTAGCCGACGCCCGTCCACCACCTCGGCGAGGAATCATCAGGCGCTGCGGGCAGGCGGCGGCGCGACTCGTCACGGCCAAGCACAGACGAGGAGTTGTTCTCGCTGCGGGAGCCGCCGCGTCAGCCTTCGCTGGAGGTGTCCGGTGGGGGGCTCCGTGCCGCATCCCGGTTCGGGAGAAGCGAACTCGGCTCCGTCGTGGTCGACGGCGAGGGTGCGCTACACGCCCGACTTGAAAACCACTTATCGAAAACGTACTGTCGACAACACGTTTTCGCTAATTGGTCGTGCAGGTGACCGAACGCGGACCGGCAACCGGCGACGGGAATTGCTCATGAACAAGCAGGCACCGGCCTCCAACCGGCGCAAACGGCTCACGCAGGAGCGTGAGCGCGAGATCCTCGACGTCACCTTCGACCTGGTCGCCGAGGTCGGCTACGAGCAGGCGACCGTGGACGAGGTGGCCAGACGGACGAAGGCGAGTACGGCCACGCTGTACCGGCGGTGGGAGAACAAGCCCAGGCTCGTGATCACGGCGATGACGGCACGCAAGTACCCGCCCCTGCCGCCCATCGACACCGGCGGTCTGCGCGACGACCTGGTGGCGCTGGCCCGCATGATGCCCGAGCCGCACCCGCAGGGTGCCCCGACCCTGGGGATCTGGCAGGCGGTCGTGTCCGACCCGGCCCTCGCCCAGGCCTTGCGGGACGTCCTGTTCGCCCCCTACCTCGCCGCGCTGCGCACGATCCTGGCCCGGCACATCGAGCGGGGAACGATCCGTGCCGACAACCCGGCCCTGGCGCGCGTCGAGATGTTCCTGATGGGCAGCGTCTTCGTGGAGAAGCTCTTCACCGGCACCGAGGCCGACGCCGACCAGCTCATCGCCGTCATGGACGCCCTGTTGCTGCCGGCGCTGACCAGTTAGTCGCAGCCGGCTCCTTCCTCATCTGGCCGGCGTCCGGCCGACGCGCCAGTACGCGTACCAAAAGACAAAGGAGCTTGGCCATGAGCAGCACTTCGACCGATACGTCGACCGATACCGTCCTGGTCACCGGAGGCTCCGGGTTCCTGGGCGGCCGTGTGATCGCCCAGGCGCTCGGTGAGGGGTACCAGGTCCGCACCACGGTGCGGTCTCTCAGCCACGAGGCGCAGGTCCGCGGGGACTTGGCGGCCATGGGCGTGGACACGGGGGAGCGGCTCACTTTCGTGGCGGCGGACCTCACCGCGGACGCGGGATGGGCCGAGGCGGTGGCGGGCTGCCGCTACGTCCTGCACACCGCCTCCCCCTTCCCGGGCGGCGAGCCCGACCACGAGGACGACCTGATCGTCCCGGCCCGGGAAGGCACGCTGCGCGTGCTGCGCGCGGCCCGTGACGCGGGCGTCGAACGCGTGGTGGTCACCTCCTCGTTCGCCGCCGTCGGCTACGGCAGGCCCGCCACCGAACAGCCCTTCACCGAGGACGACTGGACCGACCCCGACAGCGACATCCCCGCCTACATCAAATCCAAGGCGCTGGCCGAGCGCGCCGCCTGGGACTTCGTCGAGCGCGAGGGCAACGGGCTCCAGCTCGCCACCGTTGCCCCGGTCGGCATCTTCGGCCCCGTCGTCGGCGACGACCACTCTTCTTCCATCACCATGATCAACAGCCTGTTCAGCGGCGCCATGCCGGGTGCCCCCCGCCTGTACTTCGGCGTGGTCGACGTCCGCGACGCCGCCGACCTGCACCTGAAGGCCATGACCGACCCGAAGGCAGCGGGCGAGCGTTTCATCGCCACCGCCGGCGACGCCGTCTCCCTGCACCAGATCGCCCTCGCCGTCCGCGACCGCCTCGGAGACGCCGCCGGTAGCGTCCCGGCGACCGAACTCCCGGACGAGGCGGTACGCAGGGCCGCCGAGGCCAACCCGGCACTGAAGGGCATGCTGCCGAACCTCGGCAAGGTCCGCCACGTCAGCAACGCCAAAGCCCGTACGGTGCTCGGCTGGAACCCCCGCAGCAGCGAAGACGCCGTCGCGGCGACCGCCGAAAGCCTCCTGGCACTCGGCCTCCTGCCCGTCACGGATCCTGCATCGGCGTAGGGGCACACCAGCGCTCTGGTCTGATCGAAACTCGGCTGCGGGCCGCCGTCCTGGATATGGATCCGGGACGGCGGCCCACAGCCGTCTTCAACCAGCCCTACGGCCATGCCGGGATCCTCCACCGCGGAACACGAACCGGTTATTAACCTCCCGGTGGGACGGAATCCGAGGATCAGTCGTTCCCCTGTGACTGTCCCTCCCCAGCCTCAGCGCCCTCCTGCGATTGCCCGTCCTGCCGCCGGAACCGCGGCGGCAACGCCGGCGGCGCCGGCGGCGGCTCCTGTTGGTGCGACTGCGACTGCCCCGGCCGCGGCGGCACCGGCGGTGGCACCGGCTTCGGCTGCACCGGCTTCGGCGGCGCCGGTGGCGGCTGCTTCTGCGGCAGTGGCGGAGGCGGAGGCCCCTGCGCCTGCGCCAGCGGCTGCGACTGGTGCGCATGCGCCTGCGCGCTGATAGGACTGGAAGAGCTCTCCTGCGCCGCTTCCTGCCGTATGCGCCGCAGTGCTTCCTCTTCTGTTATGTGGTCTTGCAGTGCCCGCGCCTTCACCTGTGCATCAAACCTCGCCAGAATCGCAGGCACATCCACCAAGTGCTCGTTCACATGGGAAGAGGACCCAGTGGTGTTGTTCGGGTTCGAAGAAGACGGAGTTCCACTGCTGTCTGAGCCCTGGCCTCGGGTGGTGGTGCCGGGCTTGGAGCCGTTCTTGACGGGAACGGGCGGTGGTTTGCCTTTGCCCCGGCCGCCGATTCGGCGAAGTCACCCCCGGCATTCTTGATCGCGTTGCCGAAGGAGCCGCCCAGCGGGCCTCCCACCGTCTTCGTGGAGCCGATCGTCGACTTGATGTTCTTGATCGAACCGTCGACGTTCTTCGTGATGTTCGGGAGGAACTTGGCCGCGCCGCCGAGGCCCTTCAGGATCGATCCGCCCGGAATGAGACTGAGCAGCCCCACCGCGAAGTCGCCGAGACTGAAGTTGCCGGAAGCGATCGCGCTTATTGTGTCCACGGCGAACAGGGCGCCGCCCAGAAGGGCTCCCGCCACCGGGAAAATCACCGCGACGATCCCCGCGAGAACTCCCAGGAGAATCTTGACGAACGGGAAGTCCTTGAAGAAGTCGCCGATCTTCTGGAAGACGTTCCGTTCGGGAATCGCCTCGCGGGCTGCCCGGTCGAGGACGTCCTCGCACTGCCGTTGCGCGCTCTCCCGCATCTGCTGGGCCTGCTGGGCCAGGCTCTTGGCGGCGCTGAGCGCGGACTGTCCTGCCTCGATCTCGTTCTGCTGACGCGTGGCCGCCGCGCGCTCGTCGTCGGTCGGGGAGTCGGAGAGCTTCGTGGGGGTCTGATTCGCCTGCGGAGCAGCGCTGTTGGCCTGGTCCACCGCCCGGTCGAAAGTCTCCTGCGCCTCCCGCAGCCTCGGGGCGTAATCCGTGTACGCCTGCGCGGCGTCGTGGAAGGAGGTCGCGGTCTTGCGCAGCTTGTCCGGCAGATCCTCCCCGATCTTCTTGTTCAGGGCGTCGATCGCGTCACCGCGGCCACGGGAGATGTCACCGTCCCGCTTGAGGACGTTGAGCGCCTTTTCCGCCGCGTCCCCGACATCCCGATACCGCGTGATCAGACCCTGCATCAGATCCGGATCGCCAGGGGTGGGATCGCTGTCCATCCCGACCACTTCGAAGTCCTGCTGGCTGGAGTGCCGTCGTGCCATGCCGATTCCCTCCCCTGAGACGTTGAGTCGTGCGCCCGTGGAATGAGCGGCCCGGCGAGCGTCACTGCTTGCCCGTGACCTTCTCGCCCTTGGGGCCGACCGCGAACCACTTCCCGTCCACGCCCTGGCCGTTGAGGTCGCCGGGCTTGCTGTCGCCCGAGTAGCGGTAGATCGGCCAACCACCGACCGTGATCTGGATCTGCCCGTCCTCGCGGCGGATGGCTCCGACCTCCTTCGGGTCGACGCCCGCCATGTAGACCTTGCCGCCTTCCTCGACCGTGACCGGCGGCCACTTGCCGATACAGGCGTTGGCGCAGGCCGATTTCGAGGGAGTCGCCGAGTCGTCGTCGAAGCGGTAGAGCGCGGCCTGGTTGATGTTGATCAGGTGCTGTGCGGGCAGTTGGTCGCTGGTGACGGCCGAGAGCTGGACCCAGCGGGGCGGGGCCTCCTGCACGGCCACTCCGACGACCGTTCCGCCGTTGCCGCTCAGGCCGGCCTGCGCCGCCGTGGAGTCGACGACCTGCAACGCCGCGTTGCCCGATGCCGCGGCCGGGGACGAGGACTGCGCCGCGCCGGAGGACGTGGCCGCGGCCGACGCGGACGGTGCCGGGCTGGAGGATGCCGGCTGCGATGTGTCGCCGATCTGGATGGTCTTGCCGCAGCCCGACAACGCGGTCACGCAAGCCAGCGCGAGCGCGGGAACGACGACAGCGCGCCGGAGCACTCTGCTCAGCGCCGGGTGAGAGGGCATCGGGGCGGTGGAGAACGTCATGCCTGCAACACGAGACAGCCTCAGCCCGGAGTTCAACGATCCGCCGAGTTTCGCCCACCGCTCCCGACAACAGCACGTCGGTGAACGATCCAGGACCACGACCCCGTGTTTCCGATGGATGTGGACCTGTTCTCTCCGACCACGAACAACCGACAACCAAGAACGAGGAAGCACATGGCAGCACAAATTGTCATCCCCGGCGATGAGTTGGAGGACGCCCGCAACACTTTGGGTTTCGTCCACGACTTCATCGACATCGGGCACCACACGTTCGACTTCGACGCGATGTTCGGGCGTGACCTGTCCAAGGGCGCTGCCCAGAACTTCGAGAACAAGTGGGAGGACGGGAAGAACCGTCTGAAGAAGCAGGTCAAGGAGATCCAGGACGCGATCGGCAACATCCTGGACTCGTTCGAGAAGACCGACCAGGACGCGGTGGCGAACCTCGACGACGGGAGCGCCGGATGACACCCGCCCTCACGTTCCAGGACGGTCCCGGCGACGGCCAGGGCGACGAGCAGCGCACCGGGCCCGTACGACACTTCCTCCTGGACATTCCCGACCAGTGGCAGCAGGCCGACCTCACCGGCGCGGCCATGGCCGACGTCCGGGCCCGTGCGCTGGCCGCCGCTGCCACGCCGGGCGAACAGGCCCGTATCAACGACATGTTCCGCCAGGGCAGGGAACTGTCCGCGTCCGCCCGGCGGCACGGCGCGCTGCTGGCCGTCGGCACGGCGGCCATGTATCCCGACGGGCTCTTCCTGGCCTACGGCATGGTGTTCGCGGTGAGCATGCCGGTCGGGCAGGAGCTCACGCTGCCCGTGCTGTCCACCCAGCTCGGCGCCTCCACGGCCGGAACGGTGCCCGCGGACCGGGTCGTCATGACGGCGCTGGTGCCCCATGTGGGCACCGTGGCCCGGGTCACCGGTACGGAGACCGTCCGGGTGACGGCCGACGTCGACGTGAAGCTGCTGATCATGCACACGATGATGCCGGTGCCGGGCAGTCCGCAGGATTTCCTCGTCGTCACCCTGGCCAGTCCCAACCTGCCGCTGAAGAACGAGGTCTACGACCTCTTCGACGCCATCTCCGGAACCTTCCGCTTCGTGGAGGAGAGCGTCGCCGCCTGACAGGTACAGGCGTGAGTGGAGGCGCCCCCCGGCCGGTCGGGGGGCGCCTCCACTCACATTCCGCAGCGGGACTCAGCAGCCCCTCACACGCCCGTCTCGGTCTCGGCGAACGGCACCTGCACTCCTCGCAGGGTTCCGTCCCCCAAGTGCAGCAGCCCGCGCCCGGGTTGAGGGGCCGCGCCGACCAGCCCCCGGGTCAGCCTGACCCCGATGAGCTCGCCGTCGGCCAGCCCTTGGGGCGAGAGCAGCATGCCGCAGCGGTTCCGTTTCATCTGGCCCATCCACCCCGCGAGGCTCAACGCCAGCGACTCGGCGTTGCCCGCCGCGAGTACGCCCCATCCGGCTCCCGCACCACCGCGCGCGAGCAGCGCGAGATCGGAGTCGATCTCGGAACCCATGAAGAGTTCCGCGTCATCGATCACGACGACTCCGTGCTCCTCGCCTATCTGACCGAGCGTGCGCCGGAAGTCGTCCGAGGACACCTCGGCGTCCGTGATCACGTCCGCCACGCCCGCCCAACCCTTCAACGCGCGCAGCGGCGAACGGCGGGGCGCGAGCACGAGGAGCCCCGTACCGGCGGCCAACAGGGACAGCGACGCGGCCAGCAGGGCGGTGCTGCGGCCGGTGCGCGGAGGTCCGCCGATGATGAACGACGGTACGTCGGACAGGTCGGGTCCGAGCGAGGTGAGGGTGTCGCCGCCCACGGCCACCAGCGGCTTCATCGGCCCGCCCGGCATGTGCAGGGTCGTAGCGTCCTCGTAGGAGATCCGGTCGGGGACGAGGTCCAGGCGGAGGGGGCGCCGATGCCCCGGAACCGACCCCTCCCTGACCGTGAGTTCGCCGCCGAGGTCGGTGAGGGCCTGAGCCTGTGCGGTGCCGGACAGGTCCTCGGCCAGGACGGCGATCTGTACGGAGCTGAGGTCCTGGACCCGGATGCCGCGCCCGGGGGCGGGGGCGGCCGGGGCGGACTTGGTGGGGATGCCGACACTGGAGTAGTCCTGGCGGTCGTTGAGCCGTAGCACGACCTTGTCCTCGGTGGTGCTGGAGAAGCGGCTTCCGCCCAGGACCCGGTCCCCGGCGAGGACGACGTGGATGCCCGCTCCCGCTCCGTCGCGCAGCAGCCGCAGCAGCCGTTCCATGTAGCTGCCGTTGTCGTAGGTACCGAACTCCCGCTCGAAGACCTCGAACCGGTCGACCATCAGGACGATGTGCGCGAGCCGCTCGCCCGGCGGCTGTGTGCCGCGCAGTTCGGTCAGGTCGGCGGTGCCCCGGGTGCCCAAAACGCTCTGGCGGGCGGTGAGTTCGGAGCCCAGACGGTCCAGCAGGCGGCCGAGCCGCTCCGTCTGGCCCCGGTCGACCACCACACCGCAATGCGGCAGCGCGGCCAGTGCGTTGAGCGCGCCGTTGCCGCAGTCGATGCCGTACAGGTGCACGTCGTCGGCTCCGTGCGCCTGTGCCAGCGCCGCGGCCAGGGTGCGCAGCGTCTGTGAACGGCCGCTGCGGGGCGAGCCCACGATGTGCAGATGGGCCGCCCTGTCTACGTCGAACTCCAGCGCTGTGCGCGCCTGTTGGGCCGGGAGATCCACCAGTCCGTACGTCACGGAGGGCAGCGCCGGCGCGCGGTCGGCGCTGCCCTCCGTGACGTACGGACTGGTGGATCTCCCGGCCCAACAG
>NZ_JBXVPZ010000334.1:0-10796 GCF_057961495.1 Streptomyces sp. P5F9
ACCCCGGACGAGCCCGATGCCCGCCCACAGGTTGGGATGGATCTCCAGCCCGTCCCGGCTCCCGCCGTGCAGCGCCAGCATCCGCTGCTGCCCCTCGGACTCGCTCCGCGCGAGCCCGGCCTGTACGGACTTCACGGTCTCGGAGTCGAACCCTTCGAGCAGCCGGTTCGCCTCGGCCCAGGCCTCCGCGGACGTGTCACGCGTGATCACGTGCAGCCGGATACCGAACCGAAGCGTCCGCCCCTGCTTCGCCGCCAGTCCCCTGATCCAGGCGATCTTCTCGGCCACCTGGGCCGGCGGTTCGCCCCAAGTGAGGTACACGTCCACGTACTTGGCGGCGATCTCCCCCGCGATCGGCGACGACCCCCCGAAGTACACCTCGGGCACCGGGTCGGGCAGCCGCGCCAACTTCGCGTCCTCGACGCGCAGATGCTCACCCGCCAGATCTACGGTCTTCCCGTCCCACAACTGCCTTACGATCTCCAGGAATTCGCCGGTACGACGGTACCGGTCGTCCTTGTCGAGGAAGTCGCCGTAGGTCCGCTGCTCGTGGCTCTCGCCGCCGGTGACGACGTTCAGGAGCAGGCGTCCGCCAGTCTGCCGCTGGAACGTGGACGCCATCTGCGCGGCTAGCGTCGGCGAAACGAAGCCGGGGCGGAAGGCGACCAGGAACTTCAGGCGTTCGGTGTTCTGGCTGACCATCGCGGTGGTGAGCCACGCGTCCTCGCACCAGGCACCGGTGGGCGTGAGGGCGCCCACGAAGCCGAGGTCCTCCGCCGCGCGGGCGATCTGGCTCAGGTAGGCGACCGTCGGCGGCCGGTCCCGGCCGGAAGCGGTAGCGGGGGTGCCGTGACCGCCGCCCACGACATGGCGGCTGTCCCCGTTGGTGGGGAGGAACCAGTGGAAGGTGAGGGACACGTGGGGGCTCCTGTCTGGACTGTCCTGTGGGTGAGTTAGAGGAGGCCGTGGCGGGGCGGCCTGGTGCCGTTCAGCACGTAGCGGCCGATGTGCTGGATCTTCCAGCGCGCCGGGTCGTGCAGGGTGTGGGTGCGGGCGTCGCGCCAATGCCGGTGCAGATTCAGCGAGTTGAGGGCCGAGCGGGTACCCGACACCTCGAACAGGGCGCCCGCCACCTCGACGGCCGTCTGCGCCGCGTGCACCTTGGCCGCCGCGACCGCGATGGAGGCCTCCGCCGCCGAGTCGCTGTCGAGGTCGGCGCGCGCCGCGTCCACGGCCTTGGCCGCCTGGATCAGCAGGGCCTCGGACGCCCTTACCTGGATGGCGAGTTCACCGAACCGCTGGATCAGCAGCGGGTCCTCGGCTGCGGTCTCGACCCCGCTCTCGAACCAGGGGCGGCTCTTCGTCCGGACGAACTCGGCGGCCTCGGCCAGCGCTCCCCCGGCGATCCCCGCGTCGATGGCCGCGTGCAGCAACTGGGCGACGGCGCCGTGGAGTTGGGGTCCCTGGAAGGTGAGGTGGTGGGGCAGGACACGGTCGGCGGGGACGGCGACCGCCTCCAGGCGGACGGTGCCGCTGGCCGTCGTACGCTGGCCCATGCCGTCCCAGTCGTCGACGACCGTGACGCCCTCGGCGCCGCCCGGGACGTACGCGACATGGAGGTTGTCGTCCTCGGTGCGGGCGAGCACGGGGATCCAGTCGGCGAAGAGCGCGCCGGTGGAGTAGTGCTTGACGCCGTTCAGCCGGTAGGAGCCGTCGGGCTGGCGGGTCAGGCGGGTGCGGATGTCCTGCACGTGTTTGGTGCCGGCCTCGGACTGGGCGTTGCCGAAGCGGCGGCCGGCCAGCAGCTCGCCGAAGAAGAACTTCTGCTGGTCCGCGGTGCCCTGACGGCGGATCACATTGACGTAGGCGAAGTGGCTCTGCGGGATCTGGGCGAGGCTGCCGTCTGCCGAGCCGAGCAGGCGGAAGATCTCGGCGAGGGTCTCCGCGCTCACGTCGGCGCCGCCGTGTTCGGCGGGCACAGTGACGGCGAGCAGTCCGGAGTCGGACAGGCGGTCCAACTCGGCGCGCGGGAGCCTGCGTTCGGTGTCGCGCGCGGAGGCGCCGGCCCGGAACTCGTCGGCGAGCGCGGCGGCGAGGGCGAGGGCCTCGGCGTCGTCCGCGATCACGTGGGCGGTCGCACGGTCGGTCATGGTGGTCAGCTCGCCGCGGCCAGCAGCGGGGTGCGGCCGAGGGCCGCCGAGAACTGGTCCACCACCTGGGTGAGCGCCTCGGTGGTGGCCGGGGCGACGGTGAGCGAGCCGTCCTCGTGGGCGGTGATGTCCTTGTCGAGGGTGAACCAGCCCTGGACTATGTGGGCCGCGCCCATGGAGTTCAGCACCGGGCGGAGCGCGTAGTCGATGGCGAGCACATGTGCGGTGGACCCACCCGTGGCGAGCGGCAGCACGGTCTTCCCCGTGAGGGCGTACTGCGGAAGCAGGTCGAGCAGCGCCTTGAGGACTCCGGAGTAGGACGCCTTGTAGACGGGGGTGCCCACGACCACTCCGTCGGCGCGTGCGAAGAGTTCGGTGGCCTCGACGATGGCCGGGTGCCGGAAGTCCGCGCCGAGCAGGGCCTCAGCGGGGATGGTGCGCACGTCGAGCGGGATCACCTCGTGGCCCTGGGCAATCAGCCGCTTGTCGAGGTGCCGTAGCAGGCGGTTGGTGCGCGAGGAGACGGAGGGACTGCCGGAGACGGACAGGACGGTGGCCATGGGTCCTCTTTCGGGGAGGCGGGGCGCCCGCTCAACTGGCAGGCGCCCCTGGGCAGTTCGGTCAGGAGTACCAGGTGGGTTCGGGCAGTTCGCCCTCAAGGACCCAGCGGCCGACCTCGCGTCGCTTGTAGGCGACCGGGTCGTGCAGGGTATGGGTGCGGACGTTGCGCCAGAACCGGTCCAGGCCCTCCGAGGCGGCGGTGGAGCGGGCGCCGGTGACCTCGAAGATGCGGTTGCCGATCTCCAGGGCGACATCGGTCGCGCGTGCCTTGACGGCCGCGACCCGCACCTCGAAGTCGCCGCGTGTCTTCTCGGTGACGGCGTCGGGGTCGTCGTGCAGTTTCTGCCCCTCGGCGGCGACTGTGTCGGCGAGGGCCTCGACCGCCCAGAGCTTCGCGGTGAGGTCGCCGTAGGTGTCGATGACGTAGGGCTCATCGACCGCGCGCTCGTATCCGCCGTGCAGCCAGGAGCGGGTTTTGGTGCGGGTGTAGGTGGCGGCCGTCTCCAGGGCGCCGGCGGCGATGCCCAAGTAGAAGTTGACGAAGACCAGTTGGATGGTGGGGACGTTGAGCGTGTTGTACGTGCGCGGGCGGAATTCCTTGTCGACGTAGCCGGCCGCCGAGGACCACGGGGTGCGGACGCCGTCGAGGATGACGCCGCCGCTCTCGGTGAGCCGCTGGCCGATGTTGTCCCAGTCGTCGAGGAAGGTCAGGCCCTCGCTGTCGGAGGGCACGATCGCGAAGACGTGCTGGTCAGTGCCTTCCAGGACGCCTTCGAGAACGGTGACGTCGGAGACCTTGCTGCCGGTGGAGAAGGACTTGCGGCCGGTGAAGACGAGGTCGTCGCCGTCCTCGGTGACGGTGACGTCCTTGTCGCGTGGGTTGACGGCGCCGCCGAAGAACCACTGGTTGCGGGCGGCCTCCGCCTCGACGTGCTCCCACTGTTCGCGGGTGCCGACCAGGCGGGCGGCCCAGTTCCACAGATAGTGGTAGCCGAGGAGTTGGCCGATGGAGCCGTCGGCCTTGGCGATCTCGCGGACGACGCGGTAGGCGGTGGGCCAGTCCTGGCCTCCGCCGCCGTGCTCCGTGGGGCCGAGCAGGGTGACGAGGCCGGAGTCCTTGAGGAGTTGCACCTCTGCGTACGGGGTGGCGCCGGCCCGGTCGCGGGCGGCGGCGTCGGTGTCGAGGAGGGCGGCGACCTCGGCGGCGCGGGCGATCCAGTCCTGGGCGGACCGCGGGGCCGGGCGGGTCTGCCAGTCGGTGGGCGTGACGGTGCTCATGCGGGGTCCTCTTTCGCAGGGGGTGCGATCAGGCGTGCACGGAGACGGACTCGGTCTCGCCGTCGGGGAGTTGGGCTTCCAGTTCACGCACCAGCGGAAGCACCCGCTTGCCGAAGTACTCCACCTCCTCGTGGTAGTGCAGGAAGCCGAGCAGGAGAAGGTCGACGCCCAACTTCTTGTAGGCGACGATCCGTTCGGCGACCTGCTCCGGGGTCCCGATCAGCCCCGTGCGGAACCCGTCGTTGTACTGCACGAGGTCCTCGAACGTGGAGTCCTGCCACATGCCCTTGCCGTCGGCCGAGGACTGCCCGGCCTGCTTCACCGCGGCCCCGAAACCCTCGACGGCCTCACGGTCGGCCTTGGCGACGATCTCACGGAGCGTGTCGCGCGCCTCGGCCTCGGTGTCCCGCGCGATGAGGAAGCCGTTGAGGCCGAACTTCGGTGCGGTGCGGCCGACTTGGGCCGCCGAGTGGCGTACGTCGGCGAGCTGCTCGGTGACGCCGTCGAAGTCCTTGCCGTTGGAGAAGTACCAGTCGGAGACGCGGCCGGCCATCGCGCGGGCGGCCGTGGAGTTGCCGCCCTGGAAGATCTCCGGGTGCGGGCGGTCGGGGGTGTTGAGTGGCTTGGGCTTGAGGGAGAAGTCGCGCAACCGGTAGAAGTCTCCGGCGAGTTCGGTGTGGTCCTCGGTCCAGATCTGGCGCAGGGCCTGGATGAATTCCTCGGAGCGGCGGTAGCGCTCGTCGTGCTCCAGCCAGGGTTCGCCGAGCGCGGTGAACTCGCCCTTGAACCAGCCGGACACGACGTTGACGGCGAAGCGGCCGTTCGACAAGTGGTCGGCGGTGGCGCCGAGTTTGGCGAGGACGCCGGGGTGCCAGAGGCCGGGGTGGACGGCGGCGATGACCTTCAGGCGCTGGGTGGCGAGGAGGAGGGCGAGGCTGAAGCTGGTCGACTCGTGCTGGAACTCGGCGCCGTAGCTGGCCATGTAGCGGACCTGGCTGAGCGCGTACTCGAAGCCGTTGTTCTCGGCGAGGACGGCGAGTTCGCGGTTGTACTCGTAGCCCCAGTCGGTGCGTTGCTCGATCTTGCTGGTGACGAGTCCCCCGCTGACATTGGGGACCCAGTAGGCGAATTTCACGGGCTCTGCGGGCATGCGGAACTCCTGTTGCGGAATGCGTTTTCGGGCACGCCGAATCCGGCCGGAGCGACATCCGGCGAATATCAGACGGGAGTGAAAAGTGAGCGGCGGATCACGGGACGGAAGTGACGGGGATCAGGCCGCGGTGCAACAGGAGGCGCTGGAGACGCGCGCGAGGTCGACATGGCGTCGCCGCGTGAGGTCCAGTCGCATCATCATGCCGTCGATCGTGGCAGCCGCCCGCGGGGACCGTCAAGGAAAACCCGACCGGTCTCGTATCGCGGACCATTGAATTTCACGAACGTGTGACAGGGAAACCCTTGAACAGCCCGGGAAATCCGCCGCATTCTGCGGGCATGCGCACCGAACAGCTGGAATACATAGCGGCCGTGACCCGGCTCGGCTCCCTGCGCCGGGCCGCCGAGGAACTGCGCCTGTCGCAGCCCGCGTTGAGCGAGACCGTGCGCAATCTCGAACGCGAGCTCGGCGTCGACCTCCTGGAGCGCAAGCGGTCCGGCGCGACGATGAGCGCGGAGGGCCGGGAGCTGCTGCCGAAGATCGTCGACGTGCTGGACGCGGTGGACCGGCTGCGGGCCGCGGCGGGCGAGCAGCACCGGATCAGCCGCATGGTGCGGGTGGGCACGGTCAACGCGGCGACCGTGCCGCTGCTGCTTCCCGTCGTACGGGAGTTCCGTGCCTCGCATCCGCTCACCCAGGTCGAGGTGGTCGGCGCCCAGCAGGCCGACATCCACCGGGCGCTGTCGGAGGGCGGGTTCGATCTCGGGCTGGTCAATCACCTGGACGGCGACGACATGCCGGCCGAGTTCGAGTCCACCGAGCTGCTGTCCGGGCTGCCGGTGGTGTGCGTGCGCCCCGACAGTCCGTTGGCGTCCCGGCCGACCGTCAGTGTGGACGACCTACTCACCGAGCCGCTGATCGGTATGCGTTCCGGCTATGTGATGCACCGCTATGTCCACCGGCTGCTCGACGGCCGGGGCCCGGCCTTCGCGTACTCGACCGACGGCGCCGAGATGGGCAAGCTCATGGTCGCGGAGGGGCTCGGGGCGACGGTCCTGCCCGACTTCAGTGTGGTCGGGGACCCGTTGGAGCGGCTCGGCGCGATCACCTACCGGCCGATCGCCGGCGACACGGCCCGCGTCCTGCTGATGCTGCGCCGCCGCCGCGCGGACTCCGTACCGCAGGCGGCCGGGGATCTGCACGAGGCGTTCGTACGGCGAGCACGGGAGCTGACGTACGGCGGGCACGGGAACTGAGCGGAACGCGCGCCTGAGGCTGTGGACATCGCCTGAGGAGATGGTCGTCCGGCCCGAGACGGTGGTCGTACGGTCAGTCCTCGTCGCCCATCGGAACCACCACGAGGAACGCGTCGGACTTCAGGTCCATGACGACCCTGGCGGGCTCACCCTCGGCGCGGCGCCGGGCCGCGAACTCCTCGGCAGGCCATGATCCGCGCGGAGCCCCCGCCGAAAACCGCTTCAACACCTTCGCGCCCATGTCCGCAGACACCTCCAGCATCGTTCTTCGGCTCCCCACGGGGACCGTCGTGCCTGTTCACCTGCCCCCGATCGACGCCGGCATGCCAACTGACCACGAGCCGGCCAGACTGCCCGCACTCCAGCAGCGGGTCCTGCGGCTGACGCCGCCGCCTCCGGGGCGACGAACAGGCTGACCACTACACATAAAGGCGAAATAAGAGCACTATGGAGATAAGCGGCTTTTGCCGCGTACCGCACCAGTCGCGGTCAGGCCAGCGAAGTCAAAGGAGACGAGTCATGGCCAACGTCTCGCACACCAGAGGTGACATAGCGAGCCACCCTGATGTCTCCGAAATGCAGGCGCGCTACGCCCGCATGCTCGGTGGACGCGATGTGGCGCTCGTGGACGGACCGGTGTTCCTGCTCGGTCTGTACTGCGCCGTATCCCCGTGGATACTCCACTACACGACGAGCCAGCCCTCGCTCGTGCCGCACAACCTGATCGTCGGCATCGCGATCGGCCTGCTGGCCCTCGGGTTCACCAGGGCGCCGGAGCGCATGTACGGCCTCAGCTGGGCGATGAGCGCCCTGGGTGTCTGGATGATCGTCTCGCCGTGGATCGTCGGCACCGACCCCGACAAGGGCGTCATCCTGAACAACGTCATCATCGGCGGACTGGCCGTGCTGCTGGGCCTGGTGTGTGCCGGTACGGCGGCGCGGAGCACTCCCAAGCCGTAGAGACCGGCCCCCGAAACCACCGTAGGAACCCGGAAGGAAGGCACGCCCTCTCCTCCGCCCCCTTCAGTGGCCGCCCGGCACCAGCCAGGGCGCCTGCGGGAGGGGGCTGCCGGTTTCGAGGACCGACTTGAGGTTGGACAGCACGGCCGGCCAGCCGCCGGACACGTCGGACAGCTCGCCCTGGTCGGCGAGGTCCTCGTGGGTGACGGTGAGCCGCACGATGTCCTCGTGGCGCCGGATGTCGTAGGTGACGCGGGAGTACTTGTCCTCCCGGCCCTCGTTCTCCGGCGCGGCCCATGTGGTCACGAGCCGGGTGGGGCGCTCGCTCTCCACCACCGTGCCGACGACGTCGGCGATGCCGGAGCCGTCCGTGCGCACGTGTTCCCAACGGGAGCCCTGCTGCCAGTCGGACACGTTGCTGTGACCCCAGTAGGCGGCGGTCAGGTCGGCGTCGGTGAGCGCGTCCCAGACCTTCTCGGGGGTGCTCGCGATGTAGGTGACGTAGACGAATGTCGGCTTGTCGGTCATGGCTTCCTCGGCTCGTCGCTTCAGGGCCCCGAGTGCGCGCAGTCGCGGGCGCTCGAACTTGTCGATCCAGCGCTCCTGCATCTCGTGCAGCGGGACCGGATTGAGGTAGTGCAGCTTCTCCCGCCCGCGCCGCACGGTGCTGACCAGGTTGGCGGCCTCCAGGACGGCCAGATGCTGGGTCACCGACTGACGGGTCATGTCGATGCGCCCGCACAACTCGCCGAGCGTCTGCCCGTTCTCCTCGTGCAGCCGGTCCAGCAGACGTCTGCGGGTCTCGTCGGCCAGAGCCTTGAAGACCGCGTCCATCCCTGAGTCATGTTCGGATCGCACACTCAACGTTATGCAGGCAGTTACCTGCATGTCAAGGCGGGAGGCTTCGTCCGGTTCATTCCGCTCTACGGCACCTCAGCGCAGGAACGTGCCCAGCTCGCGCCGGTGCGCCGCCACCCAGCCGTACGCGTCCCGGATGTCGTCCACGACCCCGCTCGCCCGCAGCCCGGCCATGCCCCGCTCACCGCGCTCGGCACCGGCCTCGATGCCTCGCCGGCACCGGTCCTGCCACCACAGGACCGTGCCGAGGAGCCGGCCGGTGGCATCGAGTTCATCAAGGCCGTACGCCTCGCAGATCAGCGCGATCTGGCGGGCGGTTTCGGACACGTCGGTGACGCCCGGGCCGAGGTCCAGGTACTGCCAGCAGACGTGGGCGACGTCGTGGACGCGCTCGCCGGGGGCGGCGAGGTCCCAGTCGACGAAGGCCAGCGGGTGCCACGCGCTGCCGTAGACGGTGTTCTTGGGCGCCAGGTCGTTGTGGCAGACGACGTCCTGCTCACCGGCCTGCGGTGTGCCGTGCGTCAGGTCGTGGAACGCGCGGACCAGCTGCGCGACGCGCACCAGGCTGTCGTCGGTGCGGGCGGCGGACCGTTCCTCGGGGCTGACGGCCGCCCGGCCCTCGATGTACTGGAACACCTCCCGCCCCCGCTCGTCCGCGCCCAGGAAGCGCGGCGCCCCCATCCATCCCCGCCGCTCGAACAACGCGAGCAAGCCGGTCACGAAGGCCGACCGTTCCGGCGGGGCCGGAGTGCGTCGCACGGTCTCCCCGACTCGTACGACCTTGTTGATCGCGCCTCCGCCGAGCGCCGATTCCTCCACGTGATCCGCCTCCCCGAAATCGTTCGACCGCACGAGTATCGCTTGGCACGCTGCTCGGATGGATCACGCGGAGGCACTGCTGTCCGGAGGGGGCGGGCAGGGCTGTGATTGGTGTGGCCAACTTGGCGGCTGCGTAAGGGAATTGCGCCGCACTGAGGTATCGGCGGCTCGCCTGCGCGGGCGCCCGCGGACACCGTTCGGGTGGTGACCGACGGGCGCTCCGTCGTCGAGGTCGCGGTGGACGTGCCGGCCGCGACCGGCTGGGTCAACTGCCGCTAGGCGCCTGCCGGTTCCGTGTCCGGGGTCGATTCCACGAGGTACTCCTCCGTGATCTCCTTCGGGCCGAACGGCCACACCTTCTCGAAGCGGGCCCAGATGACGAACGCGACGCAGCCCAGGGCCAGCCAGGCCAGGGACCACTCGATGGGGTGGCGACCCGGGGAGTTCTTGTCCGCGTAGCCGTAGATCACGCACCAGCCGACGAAGGCGACGATGCTCGGCACGGGGTAGAGCCACATGCGGTAGGGGCGGCGGAGGGTCGGCTGGCGTTTGCGCAGGACCGTCAGGGCGATGATCTGGGCCAGTGCCTGGACGATGACCATCACCGTGGTGAGCAACTGGATCAGGGTCGCCAGATCCGTGTGGCGGCCGATGAGGAAGCCGATCGCCGTGATCACGCCCATGGTGGCCAGGCCCAGCATCGGGAAGCGGTGCTTGGGGTGGAGTTTGGCGTAGGGGCGGAAGAAGACGCGTTCGCGGGCCGCGTCGTAGGGCACCCGGGAGCCGCCGAGGAGGCCGGTGAAGACCGAGGCGAAGGCCGTGATGAGGATCAGGACGGTGACCGTGTCGGCGGCGCCCTTGCCCCAGGTCTCCTCCAGGACCGCCGAGGCCACCGAGGTCGAGGCGATGTCGTTGACGTGCGTCATCCGGTGCCAGTCGATGACGCCCAGCGTGCCGATCTGCAGCATCAGGTAGATCGCCATGATGCCGACGATGGAGAAGAGGATGGAGCGCGGGAGGGTGCGGCCGGGGTCCTTGATCTCGGCGCCCATGTAGGCAGTGGTGTTGTAGCCGAGGTAGTCGTAGATGCCGATGGTCAGGCCGCCGGCGAAGCCGAGCCAGAAGTGGTCGCTGCCCAGGTCGAAGGCGTGCGCCGGGTAGGTGAAGGCGAGGTGCGCGCTGAAGTCGCTCGCGGCGGCCACGATGACCAGGAACACCGCGGCGATCATCACGGTCCACATCACGGCGGTGATGCGCGCGATGTTCTCGATGCCGCGCCACAGCAGGAGGACCACCACGGCGATGACGCCGAGGCCGATCAGGTCGCCGGACGTCTTGCCCAAGTCCGGTGCCAGATAGCCGAGATACTGCACGAAGCCGACCACGCCGGTCGACATGATCAGCGGGATGAAGAGCATCGCCGTCCAGACGAACAGGAACGGCATCAGCCGGCCGGTGCGGTACTGGAAGGCCTGGCGCAGATAGACGTAACTGCCGCCGGAGCCGGGCATCGCGGCGCCCATCTCGGC
Source organism: Streptomyces sp. P5F9 (assembly GCF_057961495.1). Classification (NCBI taxonomy): domain Bacteria; kingdom Bacillati; phylum Actinomycetota; class Actinomycetes; order Kitasatosporales; family Streptomycetaceae; genus Streptomyces; species Streptomyces sp. P5F9. The sequence goes on from NZ_JBXVPZ010000334.1 coordinate 10,565, forward strand.
CCACACGAGTCCGTCGGCGAGCGCGAGGACCGCGCCCGCGACGAAGCCGATCACCGCCTGCGGACCGCCGAACGCGGCGACCATCAGCGGGATCGTCACGAACGGCCCGATGCCGCACATCTGGCTCATGTTGATGGCGGTGGCCTGGAAGAGGCCGACGCGGCGGACGAACCCGCCGTCGGGGGGCGGGCTACCGGGAGGCGGACTACCGGACATGGGGACTCCTGGGGCT
>NZ_JBXVPZ010000335.1:0-10751 GCF_057961495.1 Streptomyces sp. P5F9
CACCACAGCCGCTCACCCCGCCCGCTCAGCGGCTCCTCCAGGACCAGCCGCACACCCCCGGGCAGCCGCACCTCCACACCGGCCGGGCCGCCCGCACGCGCGCGTGTGGTGCCCTTCCCGTCCGGCTCCCGCAGCTCGACCGCCCACCGCCCGTCATCGCCCCGCGTGGAGAAATGCACCACCACGCGTGCGTGCCCGATCCACCCGTCCACCGCCGCGGCGAGCGTCGGCGACGTGTTCACGACCAACAGATCCCCGGCCCGCAACAGCCGCGGCAGCTCCGCGAACGCGTGATGCGACACCGCGGTACCCCGCGACACGAGCAGTCGTACGGCATCCCGGTCGAGCCCGGGCCCGCGCTGTTCGACGGGCACGCGCGCGGACAGCTCCTCCGGGACCCGCACGGCCACGGTCATCGCTCCTCCAGCAGGGCCGGCGCGCCGTAGCGCCCGCTCGCGGGACGCTCGTCCAGCAGCCGTAGAAAGGCCGGCACCACGGAAGCCGGCGACGGCCGGGGATCGTCGTCGTCCGGTACGGCGGCCGCATACAGGTCCGTGCCCATGTCCCCCGGGTCGACCGCCCACACCCGCAGCCCGGGCTCCTCGGCGCCGAGCACAGCGGCGAGATGGTCGAGGGCCGCCTTCGACGCGCCGTAGCCGCCCCACGTCTCGTACGCCTCGGCCGCCGCGTCCGAGCTGACCGCGATCACCGCACCCGCCCGTGAGGCCCGCAGCAGCGGCAGCGCCTCCTGGACCAGGCCCAGGGCGGCCACCACATTCACCTCCAGCGCCCGCCGCAGCCCCTCCAGGGTCAGCTCCTCCAGGCGTACGAGCGGCTCGGCGCCCAGCGCGCTCGCGTTGCTCACCAGGAGGTCTACGCCGCCCAGCTTCCCGGCCGCGGCCACCAGCTCGGCCCGGTGAACCGCGTCCGTGACGTCCCCGGGAACGGCCTCCACGCGCGTGCCGTACGCGGCGACGGACACCGCGGCCTCCGTCAGCACCCCCTCGGTCCTGGCGTCGAGCACCAGGTCCCAGCCCCGCGCGGCCAGGGCCTCGGCGAGGGTCCGCCCCAATCCCTTGGACGCCCCCGTGATGATCGCTACCGGCATGCCACACACATCCCCTCGTCCACTACGCCTCCGTCGGCGTGCCCCCAACGTAGGAACGGGACCGCCCCCGCCGCGTCGGACCCGGGCCGCATCCACCGGGGCCCTTCGCCCTAGGTCCACCGGACCAGACGACGGCAGCCACCGGCCCGATCCGCGATGTCGGACCCCGCCGGTACCGTGAGGACATGAGTCAAGGTCCACGGTCCGGCCTCGCGGCGGTGAGTTCCGCGCTGCTGGCCATGAGCAGGCACCTGGAGGTGCGCGACGTCCTCAAGACGATCGTCGCCTCGGCCCGCGAGCTGCTCGACGCGCAGTACGCCGCCCTCGGCGTCCCCGACGACCACGGCGGCTTCGCCCAGTTCGTGGTCGACGGCGTCAGCGACGCCCAGTGGAAGGCCATCGGCCCGCTCCCGCGCCAGCACGGCATCCTCGCCGCGATGCTGCACGAGGCCAAGGCCGAGCGCCTCGCCGACGTCCGCAAGGACCCCCGCTTCGAGGGCTGGCCCTCGGCCCACCCCGACATGTCAGACTTCCTGGGCCTGCCCATCCGCGACGACGACGAGGTCATCGGCGCGCTGTTCCTGGCGAACAAGCTGTGCCCTGTGGGGGGACACCCCCCACACCCCCCGAGCCCCAAGCGGGACGGCAGTTGCGGCTTCACGGAGGAGGACGAGGAGTTGCTCTCGATCCTCGCCCAGCACGCCGCCATCGCCCTCACCAACGCCCGCCTGTACGAGCGCAGCCGCGAGTTGACCATCGCCGAGGAACGTTCCCGCCTGGCGCACGAACTGCACGACGCGGTGGCCCAGAAGCTGTTCTCGCTCCGCCTCACCGCACAGGCCGCCGCCGCCCTCGTGGACCGCGACCCCTCCCGCGCCAAGGGCGAACTCCAGCAGGTGGCCGCGCTCGCCGCCGAGGCCGCGGACGAACTGCGCGCCGCAGTGGTCGAGTTGCGCCCCGCCGCCCTCGACGAGGACGGACTGATCGCCACCCTGCGCACCCAGGTCCAGGTTCTCGACCGCGCCCACACCGCACGCGTGACCTTCACCGGTCGCGGCTTCCGCGCCGTACCCGCCGCCCAGGAGGAGGCCCTGCTCCGCGTCGCCCAGGAGGCCCTGCACAACGCGCTGCGGCACTCCGGCGCGGAGCACGTCGCCGTGACCCTGGAGCGAAGCGGCTGCGGAGCGGTCCTACGGATCACCGACGACGGCACCGGCTTCGAACCCCAGTCGATCCGCCGCGCCGGACGCCACCTCGGCCTGGTCTCCATGCGGGACCGGACCAACGGCGTCGGCGGCACGCTGACCGTGCAATCGGCGCCCGGAAAGGGCACCACGATCGAGATGGAGGTCCCCGGTGGCTGACGCAATCAAGGTACTGATCGTCGACGACCACCAGGTCGTCCGCCGGGGCCTGCGCACCTTCCTGGAGGTGCAGGACGACATCGAGGTCGTCGGCGAGGCGGCCGACGGCGCCGAAGGTGTCGCCCGCACCGAGGAGCTGAAGCCCGACGTCGTCCTCATGGACGTCAAGATGCCGGGCATGGACGGCATCGACGCGCTGCGCAGACTCCGCGAACTCGACCACCCCGCGCGCGTGCTGATCGTCACCAGCTTCACCGAACAGCGCACGGTGATCCCGGCCCTGCGCGCGGGCGCCGCCGGGTACGTCTACAAGGACGTGGACCCGGACGCCCTGGCTGGCGCCATCCGTTCCGTGCACGCGGGCCACATCCTGCTCCAACCCGAGGTCGCGGGCGTCCTGTTGTCCCAGGAGGAGTCCAACTCGGGGCAGGGGAGAGGCGGTTCGCTCACGGAGCGGGAGCGCGAGGTGCTCGGCCTGATCGCCGACGGCCGCTCCAACCGCGAGATAGCCCGCGCCCTGGTGCTCTCCGAGAAGACGGTCAAGACCCACGTCTCGAACATCCTGATGAAACTCGACCTGGCGGACCGCACCCAGGCCGCCCTGTTCGCCGTACGCCACGGTCTGACCAGGTGAGCGGTGTCGCAGTGGTGGCGTGACGGCAACACGGAGCGTCCCGTTCCGGGCTGAGATTCATACCGTCGTGGGAATGTCCCCCGAATGGCGCATCCTTCGTGGATCTCCACCGTTCTCCAGTGCGTGCCGCGGCGCCTGCCGCAGTGATCGCTAGGAGGACTCAGAAGTGAAGAACCTGAAGAAGGCAGCGGCCGTGACGATGGTGGCCGGCGGGCTGGTAGCCGCCGGTGCCGGGCTGGCCTCCGCCGACGGCCTGGCGAACGGCCAGGCCGCCGGTTCGCCCGGCGTCGGCTCGGGCAACGTCGTCCAGGTCCCGGTGCACGTCCCGGTGAACGCGGTCGGCAACAGCGTGAACGTCATCGGCGTGCTGAACCCCGCCTTCGGCAACCTGGGCGTCAACCAGTGACGCACGTCGCCCCGCGACAGTGACCTCCGGCCTCCCAGGGCGCTCCCTGGGAGGCCGGTCTGCTCGTCGTCTGGTCGGCTTGTCGCGCCAATGATCCGAACGGGCAGTCAAACGCGCATGTCCGTGCCGTTTTCGCACTTCCCCGCGTTGATCAGCGCACGACCCGCGGCCGGGTCGGTCACGCAATCGCAGGAGGAACGCTTCCCATGAACATCGCCAAGAAGGCCGCCGTGGCCCTCACCGTCGCCGGTATCGCCGCCGGCGCCTCCGCCGGTGCCGCTTTCGCCGACGCCGGTGCCGACGCCGCGGCCGTGAAGTCCCCGGGTGTCGGTTCGGGCAACATCGTCCAGGTCCCGGTCCACGTCCCGGTCAACGTCGTCGGCGACAGCGTCAACGTCATCGGCCTGCTGAACCCGGCGTTCGGCAACAAGGGCATCAACGACTGACACCCACACGACTGAAGAGGGGCCCCACGAGTCAACGACGACTCGCGGGGCCCCTTTTCCGCAGACCGCACTTCTTTGACGCCGGTCGCTCTCAGCCCGTCCGGCGTTTGAGGACGAGGCCCCTTCAGGGCCGATCGGGGGTCTGGGGGCGGAGCCCCCAGTGGCGTCCACACCAACACCGGGCAACCACGCGACGGAACATTCAGCGCACCCCCTTCTCCCGCTCCTCCACAACGGAGTTGTACGCCGCGACCTGCGCCCGCCGAGCCGTCCGCTCCACCGGCCGCAACGCCTCCGCCCGAGCCCCCATCTCGGACGCGCTCACCGCACCCCCGGGCCCGTTCTCGTACGCCACGGACACCAGCAGCCCCACCCGCTGCGCAAGCTCCAGCACCCGCACCGCCCGCGGCGGATACCCCGGCGCCAACACCTCCCGCCCCCGCTCCGCCCGCGCGCGATACGCGTCGACCGCCGCCTCGGCCACCGGTCCCGACCCGGCGACATCGAGCCGCGACAACACCGCCGTAGCGTCCCGCAGCGCCTCCGCCAGCTCCCGCTCGGCCTCCCCGAGCGAGGGCACATCGGCGGGCGGCGCCTCCCGCACCGGCAGGCAGTGCCACACGACCTCGACATGGACATCACCGGCGGGACCGGCCTCGTAGACCTCGGGAACGAGGCCGAGCGCGACGCCGTAGCAGATCACCGCCTCCTCGGCCTCCAGGGCGCGGGCGTTGAAGTCGGGCGGGCCGCTCAGCCCCAGGGGGTGTCCCGAGGTGGGCAGCGCCACCCGCAGGCCGGTCGCCCCGAGGGCGCGCAGCCGTCCCAGTGCGAGGGTGAGTCCGACGGGCGCCGACTCGCCCGGCAGCCCCTCCACCCGGTGCACGGCGTCCTCGCCCACGATGGCGAGCACGGCGTCGTCGGGTGAGACAAGCCCGGCCAACAGGGCATTTCCCCAGGCGGCGAGGCGTCCTGAACGTGGTTCCGAAAGCATGCCCTCCACCCTAAGGACAGGACCGATGGAATGGACCGCCCGGCCGGTGGCGTAGATTTCTTCGAGGGCTGCGCCTACCGGCGCACGCGACAGCCGAGACAGGCCGACGATGCAATGGGAGACAGCGCGCTCATGAGCGATGTTCTGGAGCTGGAGGACGTAACCGTGGTCCGGGAGGGCCGGGCTCTGGTGGACCAGGTCTCCTGGTCGGTCAAGGAGGGCGAGCGCTGGGTCATCCTCGGCCCGAACGGCGCCGGCAAGACCACGCTCCTGAACGTCGCGTCCAGCTACCTGTTCCCCAGCAGCGGCACCGCCACCATCCTCGGCGAGACCCTCGGCAAGGTCGACGTCTTCGAACTGCGCCCCCGCATCGGCGTCGCCGGCATCGCCATGGCCGAGAAGCTCCCCAAGCGACAGACTGTCCTGCAGACCGTCCTGACCGCCGCCTACGGCATGACCGCCGGGTGGAACGAGGACTACGAGGACGTCGACGAGCAGCGCGCCCGCGCCTTCCTCGACCGCCTCGGCATGAGCGACTACCTGGACCGCAAGTTCGGCACGCTCTCCGAGGGCGAGCGCAAGCGCACCCTCATCGCCCGCGCCCTGATGACCGACCCCGAGCTCCTCCTCCTCGACGAGCCCGCCGCCGGCCTCGACCTCGGCGGCCGCGAGGACCTCGTACGCCGGCTCGGCCGCCTCGCCCGCGACCCGATCGCCCCCTCCATGATCATGGTCACGCACCACGTCGAGGAGATCGCCCCCGGCTTCACCCACGTCCTGATGATCCGTCAGGGCAAGGTCCTCGCCGCGGGCCCGCTGGAGCTCGAACTCACCGCCCGCAACCTGTCGTTGTGCTTCGGTCTCCCGCTCATCGTCGAGCAGGTCGGCGACCGCTGGACCGCGCACGGTCTCCCCATGGCCTGAACTGCCTTGTAAGAAGCGGGTGTAGGGACATATGCGCCCTGTCCGTGACGGGACCCGCAGTCCTACCATTGACGATGTGAACGACATCGGCGCATGGGTGTGGTGGCTCGTCGGCGCGGCAGCACTCGGGATTCCTCTCGTGGTGACCGCGATGCCGGAGTTCGGCATGTTCGCCGCGGGCGCCGTCGCCGCCGCGGCGACCGCCGGGATCGGCGGGGACCTCGTCGTCCAGGTCCTCGTCTTCGTTGTCGTCTCCGTCGCCCTCATCGCGGTCGTACGACCCATCGCGACCCGGCACCGTTCGACACTGCCCCAACTCGCCACGGGCATCGATGCCTTGAAGGGCAAACAGGCCGTGGTCCTGGAGCGGGTCGACGGCTCCGGCGGCGGCCGTATCAAGCTGGCCGGAGAGATCTGGTCGGCCCGCTCGCTCGACGCCGACCGTGCCTACGAACCGGGCCAGGAGGTGGACGTCGTGGAGATCGAGGGAGCAACCGCGATCGTCATCTGACCTCGCAGGACTCAACCGATGACCTCGCTGGACTCAACTGAACCGAACGGCACACGAGTTGCTCGACGGTCTGACAGACTCGACCAGCAAGATCTTCAACAACCATAAGATCTTCCGAAAGCGCCGAGGCGGAGAAGGGTACGGGGAGCACGATGGAACCGGTCATCATCGTCTTGATCATCCTGGTGGTGTTGGTCTTCATCGCTTTGATCAAGACGATCCAGGTCATCCCGCAGGCAAGTGCCGCGATCGTGGAGCGATTCGGTCGCTACACGCGGACACTCAACGCGGGACTCAACATCGTCGTCCCGTTCATCGACACGATCCGCAACCGCATCGACCTGCGCGAACAGGTCGTACCGTTCCCGCCGCAGCCGGTGATCACCCAGGACAACCTGGTCGTCAACATCGACACGGTCATCTACTACCAGGTGACGGACGCGCGGGCCGCGACCTACGAAGTGGCCAGCTACATCCAGGCAATCGAGCAGCTCACGGTCACCACGCTCCGTAACATCATCGGCGGCATGGACCTGGAGCGGACCCTGACCTCCCGCGAGGAGATCAACGCGGCCCTGCGCGGCGTCCTCGACGAGGCCACCGGCAAGTGGGGCATCCGCGTAAACCGCGTCGAGCTCAAGGCAATTGAGCCCCCCACCTCCATCCAGGACTCGATGGAGAAGCAGATGCGCGCCGACCGTGACAAGCGCGCCGCGATCCTCACCGCGGAAGGCACGCGCCAGGCCGCCATCCTCACCGCCGAAGGTGAGAAGCAGTCCCAGATCCTGCGCGCCGAAGGTGAGGCCAAGGCCGCGGCCCTGCGTGCCGAGGGTGAGGCCCAGGCCGTCCGTACGGTCTTCGAGGCGATCCACGCGGGCGACGCCGACCAGAAGCTGCTCAGCTACCAGTACCTCCAGATGCTCCCGAAGATCGCCGAAGGCGACGCCAACAAGCTCTGGATCGTCCCCAGCGAGATCGGCGACGCCCTCAAGGGCCTCTCCGGCGCGATGGGCAACATGGGCCCGTTCGGCGGCGGTTCGGGCAACGACGGAGGCAACTCCGGCAACTCGGGCGGTAATTCGGGCGGCAATTCGGAACGCCAGCGCCGCGAGAAGCCGTCCATCGACTGACTGGCTCTTTCTACGACACTGGGGCCCACCTCGCAGAAGGTGGGCCCCAGTTCTGCTCACGTGCCTACGCGGCCGGCTGAACCAGCCACTCGGGCAGCGCGTCGAAGTCCTCGGTCCCCAGCGTCAGCAGCATCGCATCCGCAGGCGTCGGCTCGAACGGCAGCCGCAGCAACGGCATCCCCGCCTGCTCCGGAGTCCGCGCCGCCTTGCGGTGGTTGTCCTCCGCGCACGACGCCACCGTGTTCAGCCAGGAGTCCTGCCCGCCCTGCGCCCTCGGCACCACGTGGTCAACCGTCGTCGCCCGCCTGCCGCAGTACGCGCACCGGTGCCGGTCCCGGACCAGCACACCGCGCCTCGACCACGGAGCTTGTCTTCGGAACGGCACCCTCACATACCTGCACAACCGGATCACCCGGGGGACCGGTATATCGACCTCGGCTCCGCGCATACGCAGTTCGGGGTGGGCCTGCTCGACGACAGCCTTGTCCTGCAGCACCAGAACGACGGCTCGATTCAACGACACCGTCGACAGCGGCTCGAAGCTCGCGTTCAGCACCAGCGTGTCCCGCATCCAGCCCACCTCCCATGTGCAACCGGCCCACCGCACGGCGGGCTTGGATCAACTCTGGCCGGGCACGCCGAGATGGACAACGCAATAAAAAATGCCCGCCTCTGATCAATTCCAAGACCAGAGGCGGGCAAACGTTCCATGAACGTCAGTCTTCGGCGGGAACCTCGTACTCACCGATCAGCTGGGCACGCGCCAGCGTGTGGAACCGCAGGTTGAAACCGACGACCGCGGGAGAAACGTCCGAGTCCGGACCGAGTTTCTCCGAGTCCACGGCGTACACCGTGAACACATAACGGTGCGACCCGTCCCCGGGCGGCGGCGCCGCCCCGCCGAAGTCCTTCGACCCGTAGTCGTTCCGCACCTGTACGGCGCCCTCCGGCAGCCCCTCGAACTTGCCGCTGCCCGCACCCTCCGGCAGCTCGGTCACCGAGGCCGGGATGTCGAACACCGTCCAGTGCCAGAACCCGCTCCCCGTAGGGGCGTCCGGGTCGTAGCAGGTCACGGCGAAACTCTTGGTCTCGGGTGGGAAGCCCTCCCACCGCAGCTGCGGCGAGGTGTTGCCGGCCGCGTAGACCTGAGCGTCCCTGAGCGTGGCCCCCGGCTCGACGTCCTCGCTCGTCACCGTGAACGACGGCACGGGCGGGTGGAAGTCATGGGGGAGCGGCCGCCGCTTGAGCTCGGTCACCTCGGTACCTCCTGATCGGTTTCTTCAGTGGACACCGAGCCTAGAACCAGTTGCGCTTGCTGCCGACCTCGGACAGCCACTGGTTGAGGTACGCCGCCCAGTCGGTCCCCTGGAAGTCGTGCAGACCCACCTGGAAGGACCGGAAGGTGTCACTGCCCTCGCTGAACAGGCCCGGCTTCTTGTCCATCTCCAGGATGACGTCCATCGCGTTCTCGTCGGCCACGAAGCTCAACTCGACCTGGTTCAGCCCGCGGTACTGCGACGGCGGCTGGAACTCGATCTCCTGATAGAACGGCAGCTTCTGCCGCGTCCCCCGGATGTGACCGCGCTCCATGTCCGCGTTCTTGAACCGGAAGCCCAGCCGGATGAAGGCGTCCAGGAGAGCCTTCTGCGCCGGCAGCGGGTGCACGTTGACCGGGTCGAGGTCGCTGGAGTCCACGGCACGGGCGATCGCCAGCTCGGTGCTCACCCCGATGTGCATCCCCCGCAGCGACTGACCGTCGATCATCGTGACCGGCGTCTCCCAGGGGATCTCCAGCCCGAACGGCACGTTGTGCGCGGCCCCCGCCTGGAGCTCGAAGGCACCGCCCAGCCGCACCTTCGTGAACTCGATGTCCTGCTTGTACTCCTGGTCGCCGCTCTCGACCTCGACCTTGGCCTGCAGCCCGACCGAAAGCCCCTGGATCTCCTGGGCGACGGAACCGCCCTGAATCCGCACCTCGCCCTGGACGACCCCGCCCGGAACGACGTTGACCTCGGTCAGCACCGTCTCCACCGAAGCCCCGCCGGCCCCCAGGCTCGCGAGCAGCTTCTTGAACGCCATTGACTCTCCCTTTACGTATGGACCTTTGATCCCTACAAACGCGAACCGACCGCGCCCGGTTCCGCGCCACACCCTGGCAAGCGGACGGAACCTTGACCACCCCTTGGCACAAGCGCGCCTGGACTACGCTCGGACGCCATGATCGCGCCCCCGGACCGTATGCCACTCCTCAGAGAGTTCTTCGACCGCCCTGTCCTGGAAGTCGCCCCCGACCTCCTGGGCCGCATCGTCGTCCGTACGACCCCCGACGGCCCGATCGTCCTGCGCATCACAGAGGTCGAGGCCTACGACGGCGGCAACGACCCCGGGTCCCACGCATATAGAGGTCCGACTGCCCGCAACAGTGTGATGTTCGGTCCGCCCGGGCATGTGTACGTCTACTTCACCTACGGCATGTGGCACTGCATGAACCTGGTGTGCGGCCCGGAGGGCACGGCCAGAGGGGTCCTGCTTCGGGCGGGCGAGATCGTCGAGGGCGCCGAGCTCGCCCGCAAACGTCGACTCTCGGCCCGAAATGACAAAGAACTGGCCAAAGGCCCCGCCCGCCTGGCCACCGCTCTGGACGTCGGCCGCGCCCTGGACGGCACGGACGCGTGCACCACGGGCGAGACACCCTTGAGGATGCTGGCCGGTACACCCGTCCCCTCCCATCAGGTAAGCAACGGCCCCCGCACCGGAGTGTCCGGTGAGGGCGCGGTCCACCCGTGGCGGTTCTGGATCACCAACGACCCTACGGTTAGCCCGTATCGGGCTCATACGCCTCGACGTCGGCCAAGTTGACGCGTCTTGGCAGGGTGCGTAATGTAGCCCGAGCCGCTTGACCCGGGTACGGCAATCGCCAGCAGCCGGAAGCGGCCAACCCACTACTTACGACTCTCCCTCGCTGAGGGCGCATTCGGCGTGCCTGCATGCCTGAATTCGAACTCGCGGAACTCGATTATGAGTTGCCGAGGGGATCGGCTAACGTAGTGAATGTCGAAAGGCCGACAGGCGAAAGCCCAAAGCCCTTGACAATCCCCGCCGACAGGGAATCGGGACTGGAAACGGTCTGATAGAGTCGGAAACGCAAGACCGAAGGGAAAAGCCCGGAGGAAAGCCCGAGAGGGTGAGTACAAAGGAAGCGTCCGTTCCTTGAGAACTCAACAGCGTGCCAAAAAT
>NZ_JBXVPZ010000336.1:0-10744 GCF_057961495.1 Streptomyces sp. P5F9
CCGCCCCACCGTCCGGCGCCCCACTGCGCCCCGCGCCACTTGGCGGCGGCGAGGACGGCGCCCCTGGCGAGGCGGGCCCCGGCCGGGGTGTTCAACCGGTGGGCCAGGGGCCGCTGTTCGCGCAGGGCCCACAGGGCGACGATCCAGGCGGCGGCGCCCCGGTAGACCTGCCCGGAGTCGCCGACGACGGTGACCTCGTCGAGGGTGGCGCGGTGGTCGAGCCCGGGAAAGCGCTGCCGGGCCTCTTCGGAGGACGCCGGTACCAGCTCCAGGGGCACCAGTTGCGGCTGCCGTACGAGCCAGTCGCGCACGAAGGCGCACAGGGAGCAGTCGGCGTCGTAGAGGACGGTGAGCCCGTGGACCGGGACGCGCGAGGCGTCCCGGTCCTGGGTCCCGCCGGCGGCCGGGGCCACCCCCGTCACGCCCCGGCCGTCGGCGGAACCCAGCCCTGCGGCGCGACGGGCGGCACCTGCTCCCGCTCCATGACCCCGCGCCGCCGGATCTTGTTCAGCACGAACACGTTGCCCAGGTGCATCACCCCGAGCACCAGCAGCACGACGCCCACCTTCTTCGACAGGGCCTCGAAGATGCCCCGGGTGTCGTCGATGGTGCCGTCGCCGCTGAGGTACAGGGCGACGAATCCGAGGTTGACGAGGTAGAAGCCCACCACCAGGAGGTGGTTCACGGCCTCCGCGAGTTTTTCGTTCCCCTGGAGGACGTCGGCGAGGAAGATCCGTCCGTTGCGGCTGAGCGTGCGGGCCACCCAGACGGTGAGTCCGATGCTGACGATCAGATAGATGACGTAGGCGATGACCGTGCGGTCCATGCGCCTCCCCCTTCTTGAACACGTTCAAAAATGCTGACAGGAAGAACTGTAGGAGCATTTTTGAACGTGTTCAACTTGGCTGCGCTGGGACCTGCGTCACACCCGCCGCGCCAGCTCCGGACGCTTCGAGTAGTCCGTGAATCCGATGACGTTGCCCCAGGGGTCGGCGATCTCGACGGTCCACCCGGTGGCCACGGAGAACGGCGGATCGAGCAGCGAGATACCGGCGGCGCCGAGGTGCTGCGCGGCCTTCCGCGCGTCCGGCACCTCCAGCCACACGCGCGGCGAGGGCCACGGCGGCGGCCGGTGCCCCAGCCCATCCTCCTGGCGCAGCAGGACCCCGGGCGTCTCGCCGCCGACCTTCAGGATCGCGATACCGGCCTCGTCGAGCCGGAACCCGACGGTGAACCCGGCACGTTCGTAGAAGGGGACCGCCTCGGCGAGGTCCCCTACGGGGAGGAGGAGGTTGTCGAAGCCGAGCAGTTCGTACGACTCTTCATCTGACATTCCGTCAGATTAGGTGTCGAGCGCCATGTGCCCGAAGATGGCAGACCGGCGGATCACTCATTGAGGTGAGGTCGGCTACTCTGCCCCCAGATCGCGGTAGGGGGGAGCCATGAGCCGAATGCGGATCGCGTTCGGGATGATCGTCGTGATCGTAGGGACGGCGTGGCTCCTCGGAGGCCCGGATGTCCTGCGCTCGGGCGGTCGGCGGGCGTTGGTCGTTCTGCCGTACGTGCTCCTGGGACTGGGAGTGCTGCTCCTGCTGCGGGCGGCCGTCCCCCGAGGGCTGCTGGCCGCCCCTGTCGCACTGATCCTGGGCGGCGCCTTGTGGGCCGCCTATGCCGCCGGCTACCTCGGTGGCGGGGCGACGGCGAAGGCCTGGCCGGCCCTCGCCGTCCTCCTGGGCGTGGCGATCGCACTGGGCGGCCGACCCACGACCGCCGACGACACGAACCACGGGCCGCTACGGCGATATCGCAGCGTGGTGGTGCCTGTTCGCCCCGAACTGGCGCAGTCGACGGCCCCGTTGAGACGGATTACCGTTGCCTCCTATCTCGGGGACGTCCGTCTGCGCCTCGCCGACGTACCCTTCGGCCCCGATGCCCGCATCGCGGGCGCGGGCCCACCCGCCGAGGTGTTGGAGCTCGACGTCACCCTTCTGTTCGGCAGCGTGGCCATCGAAGTGGACCACCGGTGCGCCGTGGTGAAGGGCGATGTGGCCAACACGCTGGCGGTCCATTTCGCCGACCAGGTACGTGTCTACGCCACGACCGACATCTATGCCGACCAGGGCCGGTCCGAACTGCCACGCAGGATTCGGCTGAACGTGATCGGCGTCGGTGGCACGGTCGCCATCCGGTCACGCTGACCCGTCGCCTCCGGTCGGAGGGACGGAGGGCTGCCATGTCGGGGGAATGGCGGAGGGGTGCGAGAAGGGCTTGTCGCCCAGCTTGCTGTCCCCGGCCAGCGTGTGCCGCTCGGTCTTGCGCAGGTACCTGGTCAGGTACTGGTTCAACTCACGCTCCTCGGCCGCGGTCTCCGGCAGTTTGTAGTGCAGGGCCGCGGCGAGGTCGAACCGGTGCACGTCGAAGACGGTACCGAACAGCGAACCGGCGTAGGCGGCGATGACCAGGGCACCCCGGTAGGCCAGGACGGACAGCGCGGCAGTGGCGACAGGTACCAGCGACCAGGGGTCCAACCGCCCGAGCAGGGGCAGCGTGATGAGCGACAGCAGACCGAAGGAGGCGGCCAACGAGGCTGTGGTGGTGAGGAGTTCCAGTTGGCGCGCCATCGCCCCGGCCAGCCGCTCGGAGACGTATGGGTAGATCCGCGGGTAGACGACCATCGAGTCCAGGCCGTAACGCTCCCCTGCCAGGCGTTCGCCGCGGCGCAGTACGTTGCCCAGGCACGTGGGCATCAGATCGGTGACCGGCAGGCCCCGTGGGAGGGAGGAGAGCCCGACATCGTCCGGGTAGCCGTCACGAATCTGCTTGTCGCGTGCCTCGGCGCGGGCCTGGCGGCCCATGCGGCGCTCGTGGGCGATCAGTGTTGCCAGCGTCGACGTGCCGGGTTCGAACCTCAGCCGCTCCCATTAGGTGAGCTGGACCCGCGCCGCGGCGTTGTCCCTGCGCCTGCGATGCAGTTCGATCGCGGCTCCGCGCAGTCGGGCCAGGGGAGACGGCGGCTCCCAGTAGCCTTCGATCTGCTGCACCAGGGCGCGCTCGAAGGGGCGCAACAGGATGCCGCCGACCAGAGCGGCTAGGGCGAACACCAGGGCGAAGCGCGCGTCGGATCTGTGCGGGATGACATCGTCCAGACCGACCGGACGGTCCAGGTCGTATACGTGGGCCCGGATCAGCAGCGCTGTCACTGTCACCACGAGGGTTCCCGGCAGCACGTTGAACAAGCCGAAACTGGCGCCACCCATCGCTTTCACGCCGGACTTGACGAGGTCACCGAACATACCCGCCCACCCTCACGGACTCGCCAGCAGTGTCATCGCCAGAGGCGGGTGATCCTTGGTGCACACCGGGCTCCCCTGGCGGGGAAGCCGGACCGGAGGGCTCCAGCAGGGCAGGCAGGCATAGATGTACAGAGACGCCGACTTGGCCGGTTGCTCCCTGCCCTGGCCCACGACGGCGATCGCCAGTGTTTCCTGCCCGCAACGGCACTCTTTCGACTCGGACGAGTCGGAGGTGAACAGGTTGGCCGTGCAGATCGTGTTCTGGCACACCCGCTAGAAGGTCTCCTTCCCCGCCTTGCCGAGAAGCCCCCGCTCGGGAGAAGAATTGAGCAGCAGCGCCCGCCGTACGCCCAACACCCCGATCAGTAGACCCAGTTGACCCGTGCGGGCGACCCGTCTGTCTGCCACACTGCCTCCCCCGGCCACCAGTCTCCCGAGTATGACGCGCCGTCCCGGTCCGGGCCAGGCATTCGCGGAGCATGCGGTACGCGGAGACGAGCGACCCGTCCCGCGATCGCCCAGCGGGGTGGATGTGACAGATCAGCGCGGAGTGTCACGCCTGAGGATCGCTGTGGTGGTATCCGGCTCGGGTCTGAAGGCGGATATCAGGGCGCCGAGTTGGTGGGAGCCCGTGGTGAGGATGGTCTTGGCCGGGTCGTCGCTCTCGCGCAGGAGGATCGTTCCGGTGGGGGCAGAGGCGACGTAGACGCAGGAGGAGGCCTCCTCGCTGTAGGTGGACTTCTGCCAGTTGAGTGGGATCACGGCTCGGCTTTCAGGTGTCTTGGGCGATGCGGTGGATGAGGTCACGGGATGCGTCGGGTTCCAGGGTGGCCTCCTCCATGCGGTCCAGGATCAGTCGGTACTTCGTCAACTGTGCGGCAGCGTCGATGAGTTCGCTGCCGTGCGCGGCGTCGAGCTGTGCCGTGTCGAGGGCGGGCACCGGCCCGTGGGCGTAGTCCAGGCCATGGCCGACGGTGGGGAACACGGTGCCGTCGAAGGGAATCACCCGGACCGTGACGTGTGGCTGTTCGCTCGTCTTTGCGAGGTGGTCCAGTTGGGCGCGAGCCACTTCGCCGCCACCGAACCGCATGCGCAGCGCGGCCTCGTGGATGATCGCCGTGTAATGCGGCGGCTGTGCTCGGTGAAGGATGGCCTGGCGCTTGATCCGGTGGGAGATGCGGTACTCGATCTCGTGCGGGCGGAGCGTCGGGACCGCCTGACGGAAGAGGGTCCGGGCGTGTTCCGGGGTCTGGAGCAGCCCGGGGATGTTGATCACCTGGGCCACGCGTAGGGCGACGGCGTGGTGCTCCATTTCCGCGACGTCCAGGAAGCGGGGCGGGAGCGTGTCCCGGTACTCCTCCCACCAGCCGCGCTCGCGGTGCGCCGTCATGGCTACGAGCGCGTCGATCAGGGCTTCGTCGGTGCAGTCGTAGTTCTGGGCGAGAGTGCGGACCCGTTGTTCGCTGAGGCCGAAGCGACCCGTCTCGATGTTGCTGATGCGCGCCTGGTTGGCGCCGAGCATCTCGCCCGCCGCACGAGCGGTGAGGCCCGCGTGCTCACGCAGTTTCCGCAGCTCGGCGCCCAGGCGGATCTGGCGTGCCGTGGGTGTCTGCCGTGGTGGCATGCTCTTCCGCTCCCTCGTCCCGTGGTCACCCACACGAGTGGGCCGTCGGATGTATTCGCAGGTTTCGTAGAAACCATTCTACGTGAGCCGCTACGGTGAGTCCCGAACTGCTCAACTACCCCCTCCGCAGGAGGCGTTCATGGTCACCGTATCCCCGCCAACGTGGGCGTACGCCCTCCAACTGCCCCACGATCCCCGCGCCGCCCGCATCGCCCGCGCCACCGTCCGTGCCGTACTCGCCGGGCACGGCATGGATCAACTGGCCGACCCCGCCGAACTGTTGGTCTCCGAGCTCGTCACCAACGCCTATCGTCACGGGGCCGGCACCGCTACCCTCCGCCTGCGGTGCCTCGACTCCCGGCGCCTGCGTGTGAGCGTCTGGGACGCCAACCCGGACATTCCGCCGCCGTTCGACAAGCGGTCCGGTCCCCTTCGTTCGGTTCCGGTCGACGCCGATGGCGGGCGAGGGCTGTTCCTCGTCAGTCACTACGCCGTGGCGTGGGGCGGGTATCAGCTCGGGGACGATCTCTTCGGGATGGGCGGGAAGTTGCTCTGGTGCGAGTTGGCGGCGGCCTGAGCCTCAATCGCCCTTTGGCTGGCCCGCCTTGAGGATCTCGGCCACGTCGAGGGTGACCTTGGCGCCGAGGGTGTCGGGGAGGGTGACGAGTTCGCCGGGGGCGTGGATGCGGTGGCTCGCGTACTCGTCCTTCGCCGGGTCGGTCAGGACGTGGAGGCGCTGGTGCTGGCGATCGACGATGACGTAGACCGGGATCTTGGCCTGGGCGTAGCGGTGACCTTGGTGCGGAGGTCGGCCGGCCAGTTACTGGAAGTGACCTCCAGGACAAGGCGGAAGACCACGGGGTCGTAGCAGTTGTTCTCCACGAGGTGGTCGTCGACGTCGGCTTCGACGACGCAGAGATCGGGGATCGCGTAGTCCTCGGGCTCGTCCGGCAGCCAGACGCCGATGCTCCGGTGAACCTCGGTCCCGTCCTCATCGAGACCGGCGGCCTCGAAGGCGTGAGTCACCTTCTTCAGCACCCTCGTGTGAGCGATGCCAGGACGGGGCGTCGCCAGCATCTGGCCTCCGATGATCTCGACGAGGACGCCCGGAGTGCGATGCATGACGCGGTTCGCCGCCTCGATCTGCGACATGCCAGATGCTGCCGACGTCATCACGCGCCTCCCGCTGGGCTGTTGTCGAGAGCATCTTCGTAGGCGGAGCCGCCCCAGGAGCCCTGAACCGCACGCTTCACCCGATCGTGGCCCCCCAAGCCCGAGGGCCCCGTTCCAGAACAGGAACGGGGCCCTCGGGGACGTACAGGAAGGAACCTCAGAAGCGCCGCGTGATCAGCGCCCGCTTCACTTCCTGGATCGCCTTTGTGACCTCGATGCCGCGCGGGCACGCGTCCGTGCAGTTGAAGGTGGTGCGGCAACGCCACACCCCGTCACGGTCGTTGAGGATCTCCAGGCGCTGCTCGCCGGCCTCGTCACGCGAGTCGAAGATGAAGCGGTGGGCGTTGACGATGGCGGCCGGGCCGAAGTACTGGCCGTCGTTCCAGAAGACCGGGCAGGACGACGTGCAGGCGGCGCAGAGGATGCACTTCGTGGTGTCGTCGAAGCGCTCGCGGTCCTCCGCCGACTGGAGGCGTTCCCGGGTCGGCTCGTTCGTGTCCTTCGTGATGAGGAAGGGCATGACGTCGCGGTACGCCTGGAAGAACGGGTCCATGTCGACGACCAGGTCCTTCAGGACCGTCAGACCCTTGATCGGCTCGACCGTGATCGGCTTCTCGGGGTTGAGGTCCTTGATCAGGGTCTTGCAGGCGAGACGGTTCTTGCCGTTGATCCGCATCGCGTCCGAACCGCAGATGCCGTGGGCACAGGAACGGCGGAAGGTGAGGGTGCCGTCCAGTTCCCACTTGATCTTGTGGAGGCCGTCGAGGACGCGCTCCTTGGGGTCGATCTCCAGCTGGAAGTCCTCCCAGACCGCTTCCGCCGAGACCTCGGAGTTGAAGCGGCGGATCCGGAAGGTGACCGTGATGTACGGGGAGTCGGCGAAGCCGGGCTCGGGCTGACCGGCCGCTTCCGCCTTGTCCAGAACAGGGGTAGCCATCAGTACTTACGCTCCATCGGCTGGTAGCGGGTCTGGACGACCGGCTTGTAGTCGAGACGGATGGACTCGGTGCCGTCGTCGCCGACCTCGCGGTACGCCATGGTGTGGCGCATGAAGTTGACGTCGTCGCGGTTGGGGTAGTCCTCGCGGTAGTGACCGCCGCGGGACTCCTTGCGGGCGAGGGCGGAAACCGCCATGACCTCGGCGAGGTCCAGGAGGTTGCCGAGCTCGATCGCTTCCAGCAGGTCCGTGTTGAACCGGCGGCCCTTGTCCTGGATCGAGACGTTGCGGTAGCGCTCGCGCAGCTCCGCGATCTTCTCGACCGCCGTCTTGATCGTCTGCTCGGTGCGGAACACCATGACGTTCGCGTCCATGGTCTCCTGCAGCTCGCGGCGGATGACCGCCACGCGCTCGGTGCCCGTGGAGTTGCGCAGGTGCTCGACCTGGTCGATGACCTGCTGCGCCGGGTCCTCCGGCAGCTCGACGTAGGACGCCTTCTGTGAGTACTCCGCCGCCGCGATGCCCGCCCGGCGCCCGAACACGTTGATGTCCAGGAGGGAGTTCGTGCCGAGACGGTTCGCGCCGTGCACGGAGACGCAGGCGACCTCGCCGGCCGCGTACAGGCCCGGGACGACGGTGGTGTTGTCGGTGAGGACCTCACCCTCGACGTTCGTCGGGATGCCGCCCATCGCGTAGTGCGCGGTGGGCTGGATCGGGATCGGGTCCGTGTACGGCTCGATGCCCAGGTAGGTGCGCGCGAACTCCGTGATGTCGGGCAGCTTGGCGTCCAGCTGCTCCGGCGGGAGGTGCGTTAGGTCCAGATACACATGGTCGCCCTCGGGACCGCAGCCGCGGCCCTCCCGGATCTCCGTGTAGATGGAGCGCGAGACGACGTCACGGGACGCGAGGTCCTTCATGACCGGCGCGTACTTCTCCATGAAGCGCTCGCCGTCCTTGTTGCGGAGGATGCCGCCCTCACCGCGGGCGCCCTCCGTCAGCAGGATGCCCATGCGCCAGATGCCGGTCGGGTGGAACTGGAAGAACTCCATGTCTTCCAACGGCAGCCCGCGCCGGTACACGGCCGCCTGGCCGTCACCGGTCAGGGTGTGCGCGTTCGACGTCACCTTGAAGAACTTGCCGCAGCCGCCGGACGCGTAGATCACGGCCTTCGCCTGGAAGACATGGATCTCGCCGGTCGCCAGCTCGTACGCGACGACGCCCACCGACGTCTTCACGCCGTCGACATCGGCGATCAGCTGGTCGAGGACGTAGAACTCGTTGAAGAACTCCACGCCCTCCTTCACGCAGTTCTGGTACAGCGTCTGGAGGATCATGTGGCCGGTGCGGTCGGCCGCGTAGCAGGACCGGCGGACCGGGGCCTCGCCGTGGTTACGGCTGTGACCGCCGAAGCGGCGCTGGTCGATGGTGCCGTCCGGCGTGCGGTTGAACGGCAGGCCCATCTTCTCCAGGTCGAGGACAGAGTCGATGGCCTCCTTCGCCAGGATCTCGGCGGCGTCCTGGTCGACCAGGTAGTCGCCGCCCTTGATCGTGTCGAAGGTGTGCCACTCCCAGTTGTCCTCCTCCACGTTGGCGAGCGCGGCGGCCATACCGCCCTGCGCCGCGCCCGTGTGGGAGCGGGTGGGGTAGAGCTTCGTCAGGACCGCGGTGCGGCTGCGCTTCGTCGACTCGATCGCGGCGCGCATACCGGCGCCGCCGGCGCCGACGATGACGGTGTCGTATTTGTGGATCTTCATCAGAATTCCTCAGTCCCTCAGCCCGGTGGCCTAGCGGATGTTCGGGTCGAAGGTGAAGATCACCAGCGTGCCCAGCAGGATGGTGAACACCGTGGCGGTGTAGAGCAGGCCCTTGAGCCACAGCCGGGTGTTCGCGCGCTCCGCGTAGTCGTTGATGACCGTGCGCAGGCCGTTGGCGCCGTGCAGCATCGCCAGCCAGAGCATCAGCAGGTCCCAGACCTGCCAGAACGGCGAGGCCCAGCGGCCCGCCACGAAGGCGAAGCCGATCTTGGAGACACCGCCGTCCAGCACGAGCTGGATCAGCAGGTGGCCGAGGACCAGGACGACCAGCACGACGCCGGACAGGCGCATGAAGAGCCAGCCGTACATCTCGAAGTTGCCCCGGGTCGACTTCGGGGTCTTCTTGGTGCGCTTGCGGGGGGCCTCGATGAGGGGCGCGGGGTTGTCCACGGTGTAGACGGACGCGCTCTCCACGGGGCCGATGCCCGACGCTGCGGTTTCAGTCGTAGACATCTGTGTCAGCTCCCGAAGAGAACACGAGCGGCGTGGCCGAGCACGGGGTAGATCGCCCCGATCATCAGCACCAGCCACAGGCCGACGACGGACCAGAGCATCTGCTTCTGGTAGCGCGGGCCCTTCGACCAGAAGTCGACGGCGATGACGCGCAGGCCGTTGAGGGCGTGGAACAGGATGGCGGCGACGAGGCCGTACTCCAGCAGACCCACGATCGGCGTCTTGTAGGTGGCTACGACCTTGTCGTAGTCCTCGGGGGAGACACGCACAAGAGCGGTGTCCAGCACGTGTACGAACAGGAAGAAGAAGATGAGGACGCCGGTGACTCGATGAGCCACCCAGGACCACATTCCTTCCCGGCCGCGGTACAGCGTTCCAGCCGGCACGGAAGAACCCTCCGGGAGCGGGGATTTAGGGCCGCGCCGGCTTCTCTGTCGGTCGGGCCCGGCCGGGTACGGTCCTCCGGCCCTCAGCATCGTATCCAGCGGTTGATGTGGGTCTTACGGCGGGCCTGCTGGTGTGATCAAAATGGCACCCAAAGGTGCACGTACGGGCTAGTTTCGGGCGGCTAATGGGTGGGGGGTTCGTGTTTGGTGCCGGGTGCGGGTCCGTTGTGGCTGGTCGCGCCCCGCGGCGGAGCCGCAAATGTCACAGCCCCGCGCCCCTAAAAACCCCGGCCAAGCGCCCTCTTGCCAGGCGCCGTAGCTCCTCCGCCACCACTACCCGTTCCTCCTCGGGGTCGTTCGTCAAGCGTGATCGGATGCCCGCCAAGACGTGGTCCAGGACCTCGTCCGGGGCGATGCCGTCCGGGCAGATGACGAACACGTGGCCGAAGCGGGCCTCGTATGCCGCGTGGGCCGCGTCCAGGGCCATGTGGGCGGCCTCGTAGGTGTCGTCCGGCAGGACCGGGAGCGACTCGCCCGCCAGGGCCTCGGCCAGGTCTCCCGCCGTCAGGTCGTACGACGCCTCGTCGGATGCGGCGAGTAGGGAGTCGAGGTCGGGGTAGGGGCGGTGGTCGGTGAGGCGGCGGGACCAGTGGAGGCTGTGGAGGCAGGTGAGGAGGGTGCGGCGGGCGTCCTCGGGGGACGCGGCGTTGAACCCCGCCAGCGCATTCGGGGACGGCGAGGTGCGGGACTGCTCGGGCAGTGCCGGTATGGCCACTCGGCCGGGGAGGTGGGGGAGGCGGTGCGCAGGCAGGGTGGATCCTCGCGTCACGGACGGTGCGGCAGGGGATGCGGTGCTGAGGAGTGAGAAGTGCGTCACCACGTTATCGGGAGTGGTCATGAGTGTCCGACAGATGCCCGAATTTCACCCGGACGGGAGAGTTTCGGAACGCGTGGTGGACACCCGCGATCCACCCGGGGCCGTAGGTTGGCGCCGTGAGCCAGCACAGGCGCCGCTCGTCGGCGAAGCAGGTGAAGCCGTTGAAGCGGCGGCGGGGGCTGATCGC
>NZ_JBXVPZ010000337.1:0-10743 GCF_057961495.1 Streptomyces sp. P5F9
CTCGGCCGGCAGCACCAGATCCGTGAGATCCCGCCACCACCCCCGCATGCCCACCACTGTGCCAACGCCCCGACCAACCGGCCACCCCTGTGGACAACGGCCTGTGGACAACTCCGCGCAACCGTCAACGACCGTCACCCACACGAGTGCAAGGCCACCCCGGAACACGCGAACGGCCGCCCCCGACCGAGCCTCAGCCCGACCGGAGACGGCCGCTTTCAGTCCGCCACCTCAATGCCTCGACGCGTTGACGCGTCGACACGTCACCCCGGATAGACCGGCGCCGACCCCGTCTTGACGACCTTCTGCCACTGCGCCCCGCTGGACAGCCGTACGATCCCGTCCTCCGAGTAGGCCACCAGCGGCAGCTTGTCGTCCTCGGACGCGGCGATCTCCTTCACCCCGGTCAGGGCCGCGGGCGCTGGGCCCTCGGGCGTGGAGCCGTCGACCTGGACGTACCGCATCTGCACCACGCCCTCGTGCTCACGCCCCACCACCACGAGCCGGCTGTCCCCGGCCCACGACATGGCCGTGATCTCCTCCAAGTCCGGGGTGACGGAAAGCAGTTCGAGGACCGAGACCACCGGTGTCTCGCCCGCCGATCCCGTCCGCTGGATCCGCCCGACGAGCAGGGACCGCTTGCCGTTCTTCTCCACGACGAGCGCGATCCGCACCCCGTCGGCGGCCACCCGCACCGATTCGATACGGCCGTCCAGCCCCGGCATCTCCACCGCTATCGGCTGCCCCGCGCCCTTCTGCAGCAGGAGCAGCCGGGGCTTCTCCGGGTCCCGGTCGGCCACCCAGAGGTCGCCCTGCGCGTCCCAGCTGGGGGCCGTCAGCCGGTCGGCCTCCGTCTTGCCCTGGCTGGTCAGCACGGGGTCCCCGAGCGAGGCACCGGACACCATCGACCCGACGTAGAGCGACTTCCCGTCGAGACCGACGCCGGCGCCGGTCTCCTCGTCGCGCGACACCGCCACCGACCGCAGCTGCTTCTCGCCCTCGCCCAGCGCGCCCGGCACCGGATCGGCGCGTGTGCCGCCGCTGGACATCCGCACCACGCGGTGCTTGTCGTCGAGGAAATACAGGTACTCGGGCCGGTTCACGGCACCGTGTGCCGCGAGGGTGTCCGCGTTGCCCTCGTTGTAGACGCACAACTGCGCGCCGTTGGCGGCCTGCAGCTCGACCTTGTCCACCGTGGGGGTCATGGTCCGGAGCGTGAAGAGGATCTGCGTGGCCATCTCGTTGCACCGGGCCAGCCCCACCCGCGAGGCTTTCTGGTTCAACGGGACCGTCAGCTTGTTCTGGTCGTCGGGCGTCAGCGAGGTGACGCCCTTCGGCAGCGCCGTCCCGGTGGGGAAGCTCGACCTGACCACGGGGCCGAGCCAACTGGTGGGCCCGTTCAGGAGCGACCGCACCATCTGCGTCATCGGATCCACCCGCCGCCGTACGAACACCGGGTCGGCGACCGCGATCGGCTGCGAGCTCGTCCCGGCCGACGTGTTCGACGCGAAGTAGTACTTGTTGACCGACATGTAGTTGCGCTGGAAGTCCGACTCACCCATGACGACGCCCTGCGGCAGGTCGTCGATACGCCACTGGCCGCTCTTCGCGTCCTTCGTCAGATGTACGGCCTTGCTGTACTGCCCGTTCGCCGGGGCATACGCCTGCTGGGAGTCCACCGTGGCGACCCGGGCGCCGGTCAGGGTGTACGTGAAGGTGCCGGTGTCCTCCCGGCCGACCGGGGGACGGACGGCCTCCGTGCTCGGCCCGTCGGCGAGCACCGTGGTGGACGACTCGGGCTGCCAGTTCCGCGCGGCCTTGGCGGACAGGTACATGCGCGCCGTCTTGTAGTTCGGATCGTCGCTGGTCAGCGCCTCAAGGAAGCCCTGCACGATCTCCCCCTGCGACGCGTCCTCCCGGGGCGGCATCGCGAAAACGCGCACCTGGGTGTCCTGCCGGGGCGTCGACTCGACCCCCCGGAGATCCCCGCTGTCGGGCATCGAGGCACAACCCGCCAGCACTACGACGCCCATCGCGACGTACGCCGCCGCGCGTGCCGGCTTCCGCCGGGCGCCCCCCGCGCGGTCAGCGCCCACGAGATGCCTCCCCCTGCTTGTTCGATTCCTCCGGTACGCCGGCCGGGTCCGTGCTGCCCGCGGTCTCGCTCCGGGCCGGCTCCGCGGGCGACCGGTCCTCCTGGCGCCGGGTGCCGCCGGTCGGCCGGGGCACCACGCGCGCGCCGTTGCCGGGCAGCGCCGTCGGGTCCGCCGTGGCGGTCGTGGAGGCCATCCTGGGGGCGATCGGGGCCCGCGAGGGTATCGGTGGCACCTGGTCACCCATCGGCTGCACCGGGACCGTCGCGCGCTTGTCCCCGCCCCCGCTCGGCAGCCCGGCGTCGCTGAGTCCGCGGTTGCGGCGTGAGTCCTTGGGCTCCAGGGGTATCGGCGAGCCCCGTAGTGGTTCGTCCGCGGTCCGCGGCAGCGTCAGCCGGAACTGCGAACCGCCGCCCGGCTCCCCCCACGCCTGCAGCCAGCCGCCGTGCAGCCGCGCGTCCTCCAGGGCGATGGACAGCCCCAGACCCGTACCGCCGGTGGTACGCGCGCGTGCCGGGTCCGCCCGCCAGAAGCGGCTGAACACCCGGGTGGCCTCACCGGGCTTGAGCCCGACTCCGTAGTCGCGCACCGCGATGGCGACCGCCCCGCCCGCGGTGGCGAGCTTGACTATGACGTCCTTGCCGTCGCCGTGCTCCACGGCGTTGACGACGAGATTGCGCAGCACCCGCTCCACCCGCCGGGCATCCGCCTCGGCCACCACGGGCTGCTGGTCGCCGACGACGCGTATCTGCGTGCCCTTGCGCTCGGCGAGCGGCTCGGCGCCGCTGAGAACCCGCCGTACGACCTCTCTGAGGTCTATCGGCTCGGCCTCCAGGGCTGCCGCGCCCGCGTCGAAGCGGCTGATCTCCAGCAGGTCCGCGAGCAGCGTCTCGAAACGGTCCAGCTGATCTGCGAGCAGTTCGGCCGACCGCGCGGTCATCGGATCGAAGTCCACGCGCGCGTCATGGATGACATCGGCCGCCATCCGTACGGTCGTCAGCGGCGTCCGCAGTTCGTGCGACACGTCCGACACAAACCGCCGCTGCATCCGCGACAGGTCCTCCAGCTGCTGGATCTTCAGCTGAAGGTTCTGCGCCATCTTGTTGAAGGCCTCGCCGAGCCGCGCGATGTCATCCTCACCGGTGACCTTCATGCGCTCCTGTAGGCGCCCGGCAGACAGCCGCTCGGCGATCCCGGCGGCCATCCGCACCGGTGTGACGACCTGCCGCACGACGAGCCAGGCGATGGCCCCCAGGAGTACGACGACGAAGAGCCCGGCGGTGGCAAGGGTCCCCTTGACCAGGCTGAGCGACTTCTCCTCCTGGGTGAGCGGGAAGAGGTAGTACAGCTGGTACGGATCACCGTTCGGGTCGTTGACCTGCTTGCCCACGACCAGCGCCGGCTGGGACTCCTTGCCGTTGCTGTAGATGATGCGGGTGTAGCTCTGGGCCGCCGTCGTACGGTCGTTGACCCGCGCGCGCAGGTCCTCGGGCACGCTCGCGGACGGGTCGACGTACCCGGAGCCGCGCGGGCTGCGTCCGCTGCCGCTGTCCATGCCGGCGGGCAGTGTCACCACGTCGAAGGCGCCCTGGCCGCCGCTGGACAGCGACGACACGAGGTCGCTCATCCAGGAGATGACGTTCTGCGAGGAACCGTCGTCGGTCGTGGAACCGTCGGCGGCGGCACCGCTGCCCGCCTCGTCGGCCCGCTGCTTGGCCACGGCGAAGCCGCCCGTGGCCTGGCTCTGCGAGGCCTTCACCTTGGCGTCCAGCAGGCCGTTGCGCACCTGGCCGATGACGACGAAGCCCAGCAGCAGGACGACGCCCAGCGACATCAGCAGGGTCGTGACGACGACCTTGAGCTGGATGTTGCGCCGCCACAGCCGCATGACCGGCAGCAGCGGCCGGCGCACCCAGCGCATGAACAGGCGGAGGACCGGGCTGCCCTGGACCCCGCCCTGCAGCAGCACGCCCTCCCACAGGCGTCCCCAGCGGGAGTCCGCCGCCGTCCGGCCGACAGGCCGCCCCGCGTGGGTCCCGGACCCCCCGGGCGCCGAAGCGGCACTGTCCCTGGACATGTCAGCTCGGTCCCGCCTTGTAACCGACCCCGCGGACGGTCACCACGATCTCCGGCCGCTCCGGGTCCTTCTCGACCTTGGAACGCAGCCGCTGGACATGCACGTTCACCAGCCGGGTGTCCGCCGCGTGCCGGTAGCCCCAGACCTGCTCCAGGAGCACCTCACGCGTGAACACCTGCCACGGTTTACGGGCGAGCGCGACCAGCAGGTCGAACTCCAGCGGCGTCAGCGCGATCGACTGCCCGTCCCGCTTCACGGAGTGACCGGCCACGTCGATGACCAGATCGCCTATGGCGAGCTGCTCGGGTGCCGGCTCCTCCGACCTCCGCAGCCGCGCCCGGATCCGGGCGACCAGCTCCTTCGGCTTGAACGGCTTCACGATGTAGTCGTCAGCGCCCGACTCCAGGCCCACCACGACATCGACGGTGTCGCTCTTCGCCGTGAGCATCACGATCGGCACCCCGGACTCCGCCCTGATCAGGCGGCACACCTCGATACCGTCCCGTCCGGGCAGCATCAGGTCCAGGAGCACCAGGTCGGGCTTGCTCTCACGGAAAGCGGCCAGCGCCTTGTCGCCGTCGGCTACGAAAGACGGCTCAAAACCTTCACCACGCAACACAATGCCGAGCATCTCGGCCAGTGCGGTGTCGTCATCGACGACAAGGACTCGTCCCTTCATAAACGACATCATCCCATTAACTAAATCGTTACCTGTCGTGACCTGTCACACAGCTCTGCCAGCGCCTCCGCCGTCACGGGCGAAACAGCGCCTTCTTCGGTGACGATCGCCGTCACCAGCTCGGGAGGCGTCACGTCGAACGCCGGGTTGTACGCCTGGGTCCCCAGCGGTGCCACCGGAATCCCGCCTCCCGCTCCCGACACCGTCACTTGGGGTGACGTGATCTCCGTCACTTCGAAGCCGGGGCGCTGTTCCACCTCGATGGACGCCCCGTCCGGCGTGTCCCTATCCACCGTCGTCACCGGCGCCACCACGATGAACGGCACATGGTGGTACCGGGCGAGCACGGCGAGCGGATAGCTCCCCACCTTGTTCGCCACCGAACCGTCGGCGGCGATCCGGTCCGCCCCGATCAGTACCGCGTCCACCTCCCCGGCCGCGAACAAAGAGCCCGCCGCGTTGTCCGTGAGCAAGGTGTACGCCATTCCGTTGCGTGCCGCCTCATACGCCGTCAGGCGAGCACCTTGCAGCAACGGACGCGTTTCGTCCACCCACAGCCGCCTCAGCCGCCCGTCCCGGTGCGCCGCGAGCGCCACCGCGAAGGCCGTGCCCTCGCCGCCCGACACCAGCGCCCCGGTGTTGCAGTGGGTCAGAATCCGGTGCCCACCGCCGGGCAGCAGCTCGTCCAGCAGGGCCAGCCCGTGCGCGGCCATCCGCGCGCTGGCCTCGGCGTCCTCCCGGTGCAACCGCCGCGCCGCAGCCAACGCCGCCCCCGCCGCCCGCTCGGCACCGCCTCCCTCGGCGAGCGCGGCCCGGTGCGCGGCCTGGGCCCTGCGCACGCCGACGGAGAGGTTCACCGCGGTGGGCCGGGCGCCCGCCAGCGCGATCGCGGCCTCGTCCACGTCGAAGCCCCGCGCGGCGGCGAGCGCGACGCCGTACGCCCCCGCGATGCCGAGCAGCGGCGCACCGCGCACCGCCAGCGAGCGGATCGCGTCCACCAGCGCGGACGCGTCCGTGCACACCAGCTCGACCTCCTCGGCAGGCAGTCTCGTCTGATCGAGCAGGACCAGCACAGGTCCCTCGGGGGGCTCGTCCCAACGGATAGCGGGTATCTCGGTCGGCCAGCCGTCCTCGCCGGATTCCGCGTACTGATCAGCCATGCGGTCAGTCTGCCCCGTATCCGGCGGACAATTGAAGGTGCGCAGCCCATACCGCGGCCGGTCACCGCTCGACCACCCCATGGCACGATGGCTGCCAACCTGCCGCCGCGCCCGCGGACGGGCACCGTGAAGGAGCGACGATGAACGACACTCCGGGCTGGGCCTCGCCCGGATCCGCCCCGCCCGACGGGCCCGAGCCCGGCGCGTCCGGTCCCGCCGAGCCGGCCGACGGCCCCGGTACCGCACAGCCCGCGGACCAGCCGGGCACGGACCCGTCGGGCCCCGGTCCGCAGTGGTCCAAGGAGCAGCCGCCACCCGCCCAGTGGTCCGCGCCCACCGGCGCTCCGGGCCGGGGCCAGGCACCGCCTCCCCCACCGCCGGGCCCGGGCTGGGGCGGCGGCCACCCCGGCGGCCCGGCCGGCCCTGGAGGCCCTGGGGGATACGGCGGCTACGGAGGTTACGGCGGTCCTGGCGGCAACGGTGCTCCCGGCGGCTGGGGAACCGGGTGGGGCGGCCCCCCGCCCGCGGCCAAGCCCGGCGTGATCCCGCTCCGCCCGCTCGGCGTGGGCGAGATCCTCGACGGCGCCGTCTCCACGATGCGCACCTACTGGCGCACGGTCCTGGGCATCTCGCTCACCGTCGCCGTCGTCATGCAGACCGTCGTCGTCCTCGTCCAGGGCTTCGCCTTCAACGACCTCGCCAGCACCCAGGCCCTCGACGACCCGAACGCCAGCGCCTCCGAAGTGACCCGCGCCATGAGCGAGGCCTTCCTCAGCACCGGCGTCGTCTACCTGGTCGTCCTCATCGGCACCGTCGTCGCCACCGCCCTGCTCACCTCGGTCACCAGCCGTGCCGTGCTCGGCAAGCCGGTCACCGCCGGAGAGGCCTGGCGCGATGCCCGCCCCCAGGTGCTCAAGCTGTTCGGCCTGATCTGCCTGCTGATCCTCATGGCCGTCGTCCTGATCGGCGTCCCCACCGTGCCGGGCATCATCGTGGCCGTCACCGGGTCGCAGGACGGAGGCATCGCGCTCGCCGTCCTCGGTGGCCTCGCCGGCTGCGTCGTCACCCTGTGGCTGGCGATCCGCTTCTCCCTGGCCTCGCCCGCGCTCATGCTGGAGAAGCAGGGCATCATCAAGTCGATGAGCCGCTCCGCGAAGCTGGTGCGCGGCTCCTGGTGGCGGATCTTCGGCATCCAGCTGCTCGCCCAGATCATCGCGAGCATCCTGTCGTCCATCCTCGTCATCCCGTTCGCCTTCATCGCCGGGCTGTTCAGCGGCGACGGCCTCAGCGGCCTCGTCGACGGCACCGGCGGCCTCGGCTGGACGTTCCTCATCATCAGCGGCCTCGGCTCGGTGATCGGCCGCATGATCGCGTTCCCGATCACGGCGGGCGTCACCGTGCTCCTGTACATCGACCAGCGCATCCGCCGCGAGGCCCTCGACCTCGACCTGGCCCGCGCCGCCGGCGTCCAGGACTACGGCCACCCCGCCCCCGGCCCCACTCCGGGGAGTTGATGCGGTGAGCCTGGCGGGGGGAGTTCTCACAGCGGTACCCACGGCGCTGCCGCGTGCCGTCGAATCGGCCGCGGGGGCACTGCTGCGCGCCCACGGCACAGTCGTACGGTCATCAGCCCTCTCGGGCGACGAGCCACCGGTGACGACCCCGCGCGACCCCGCGCGGGAGGCGGCCCGGCGTGAACTGTCCAAGCAGATGTACCACGAGAACGACCCCAGCCTGGTGCAGCGGGCCCTGGACGCCATCTGGGACTGGATCGACAAACTGTTCGGCAGCGCATCGGAGGCGGCACCCGGCGGCACGCTCGGCCTGGTCGTCGTCATCCTGGCCGTCCTCGTCGTCGGCGCCGCCCTGTGGTGGCGCCTCGGCACCCCGCGCCGCCAACCCGTCTCCGCCGCCGCCCTGTTCGAGAACGGCCCCCGCAGCGCCGCCGAGCACCGCGCGGCCGCCGAGGCACATGCCGCCCAGGGGCACTGGAACCCCGCCGTGCAGGAACGCATGCGTGCCATCGTCCGCGCCCTGGAGGAACGGGCCCTGCTCGACGCCCGCCCCGGCCGCACAGCCGACGAAGCCGTCGCGGAAGCCGGCCGCGCACTGCCCTCGCACACGTCCGAACTCCGCGCCGCCGCCGCACACTTCGACGACGTGACATACGGCGGACGCGGCGCGAGCGAGCAGTCGTACCGCCGCATGGCCGAACTCGACCGCGACCTGGAGCGCACCAGGCCCGTCCTCACAAGCAGCGCCCACAGCACGGCCCACCAGACCAGCCAGGGGGCCGCCGAATGACCGCGGAGGCCACGCTTCCCGCCACCTCGGCCTCGCCGACCGCCCGCCAGGTGTGGACCCGCGCGCGGGGCATCCTCCTCGCGCTCGTGATCCTCCTGGCGGCCGCCGTGGCGATCGCCGCGATCCGCTCCGACGCCCGGCACGGCGACCTCGATCCGCGCTCCGCCGACCCCTACGGCAGCCGTGCCGTCGCCGAACTCCTCGGCGACCGGGACGTGTCCACGCGCGTGGTCACCACCCTGGCCCAAGCCCGCGCCGCAGCCGACCCGGACACCACCCTCCTGGTCGCCGTCCCCGACCTGCTGACCAAGCGTCAACAGTCCGTCCTGCACTCGGCGTTCGCGAACTCCGACAGCCGTACGGTCCTCGTCGCGCCCGGTCCCGCGTCCCTCCCCCGGCTCGCCCCCGAGGTCACCGCGGACGCCGGAACCAGTTTCGACACACTGCTGTCCCCCGACTGCTCCCTGCCCGCCGCCCAGCGCGCGGGCGACGCGGAAACCGGCGACTACAGGTACACGACCACAGCCGCGGACGCCGACGAGTGCTACGCCAGCAACGGCATGCCGACCCTGCTCCGGCTCCCCGACGCGTCCGGAGGCGGCGACACCGTCGTCATCGGCTCGCCCGACATCTTCTTCAACAAGCGTCTCGACAAGCAGGGCAACGCCTCGCTCGCCCTCCAACTCCTCGGCTCCCGCCCCCATCTGGTCTGGTACCTCCCCTCGCTGTCCGACACCTCGGCCACCGACTCCGGCAGCCAGAGCTTCTTCGACCTGCTCCCCTCGGGCTGGCTCTGGGGCACCCTGCAACTGTTCATCGCCGCAGGCCTGGCCGCCCTGTGGCGGGCACGCCGACTGGGCCCCCTGGTACCCGAGAAACTCCCCGTCGCGATCCGCGCCTCCGAAACCGTCGAAGGCCGCGCCCGCCTCTACCGCAAGGCCAACGCCCGCGACCGCGCGGCCAACGCCCTGCGCTCCACCACCCGCACTCGCCTCGCCCCCCTCGTAGGCGTCCCCGTCTCCCAGGCGCACGCGCCCGAAGCCCTGCTCCCCGCGCTCTCCGCCCATCTCCACGGCGACGGACAGACCCTGCACGCCCTCCTCTTCGGCCCGCCGCCCAGCGACGACACGGCCCTCATCGCACTTGCCGACCACCTCGACGCCCTCGAAAGAGAGGTACGCCGTTCATGATGGACCCGACCACTGACAACGCCGGGACCACGGGGAATCCGGACGCCGCCCGGGCCTCCCTCGAATCCCTGCGAGCCGAGATCGCCAAAGCCGTGGTCGGCCAGGACCCCGCCGTGACCGGCCTCGTCGTCGCCCTCCTCTGCCGCGGACACGTTCTCCTAGAAGGAGTCCCTGGAGTAGCCAAAACGTTGCTCGTCCGCGCCCTCGCATCCGCGCTCGAACTCGACACCAAGCGCATCCAGTTCACCCCGGACCTGATGCCGAGCGACGTCACCGGCTCCCTCGTCTACGACACCCGCTCCGCCGAGTTCCGCTTCCAGCCCGGCCCGGTCTTCACCAACCTCCTCCTCGCGGACGAGATCAACCGCACCCCTCCGAAGACCCAGTCGTCCCTCCTGGAGGCCATGGAGGAACGCCAGGTCACGGTCGACGGCACCCCGCGCCCGCTCCCCGACCCGTTCCTGGTCGCCGCGACGCAGAACCCCGTCGAGTACGAGGGCACGTACCCCCTCCCCGAGGCCCAGCTCGACCGCTTCCTCCTCAAACTGACGATCCCTCTCCCCTCCCGCCAGGACGAGATCGACGTCCTCACCCGCCACGCTGAGGGCTTCAACCCACGCGACCTGCACGCCGCCGGCCTGCGCCCCGTAGCGGGCCCCGCCGACCTCGAAGCAGCCCGCGCGGCCGTCGCCAAGACGACGATCTCCCCCGAAATCACCGCCTACGTAGTCGACATCTGCCGCGCCACCCGCGAATCGCCGTCCCTCACCCTCGGCGTGTCCCCGCGTGGCGCCACCGCCCTCCTGGCCACCTCGCGCGCGTGGGCCTGGCTCACGGGCCGCGACTACGTCATCCCCGACGACGTGAAGGCCCTCGCGCTCCCCACCCTCCGCCACCGCGTGCAGCTGCGCCCCGAGGCCGAGATGGAGGGCGTGACGGCGGACTCCGTGATCAACGCGATCCTCGCCCACGTCCCGGTCCCCCGCTGATGGCCCTCACCGGACGCGCCGCCCTCCTCGCAGCCCTGGGCTCCCTCCCCGTAGGCATCTGGGAACCCAGCTGGACGGGCATCCTCGCCGTCAACGCCCCCTTGGCGGTGGCCTGCGCCTGCGACTTCGCCCTGGCCGCCCCGGTACGCCACCTGGGCCTGACCCGCTCGGGCGACACCTCTGTACGCCTGGGCGAATCCGCCGACGTCACCCTGACGGTCACCAACCCTTCCCGCCGCCCCCTCCGAGCC
>NZ_JBXVPZ010000338.1:0-10678 GCF_057961495.1 Streptomyces sp. P5F9
CGCTCGCTTCTGAAACGGGCTGGAGCGGGCCGAGTCAAGGGTGGAGCGCAGCGGAATCGGCGTAGCCGACGCGACCGCAGGGAGCGCCCTTTACTCGGGCCGCGGAAGCCCGACACTGGCCAAGAAGCGAGTGGCCCAACGGTCACGATCGATCCTGCGTCGCCGTCAACTCCGGGCGTTCCGGCGTACGTTGAAGGGTGATTACAGCGAGTGTACGGACTGATACTTTGCGTGCATGAAGTTCACCCTGACCTATGCCGTGGCCGGTGCTCCCGACGAGTTCTTCGCCTGGTTTCTTGATTCGGCGCGTGAAGAGGATTTGTACAAGGGCGAGTTGGCGTACAAGAGCTACTCGATGTCGGGGCGGCGTGAGAGCGAAGAGCGGGTTGTCCGGCGCACCGTGTTCCAGCGCTCGCTGCAACTGCCCGCCCCCGTCGCCAAGTTGCTCGGCGCCACCTTCAGTGAGGCTGAGGACGGGACCTTCGAGAAGGCCGATCGTCTGTGGACCTGGAAGGTCACGCCGAGCGGTCAGGCGGACAAGATTCGCCACGAGGGTCATCTGACGGCCGAAGACGCCGACGCCGTCCGCAGCCGCCTCCGCCTTGAACTCACCTACGAGGCGAAGATCTTCGGCGTCGGCGGCCTGCTGGAGAGCTCCATGGAGAAGAACCTGCGCGAGGAGTGGGACAGGACCGTCGCGTGCTACAACCGTCAGGCCTCGGCCTGAGCGGACGCGGGCGTCGAGGTCCGTCCGGCGACGCGGGTGAACACCACGTACAGCACCGCGCTCAGTATGAAGCCCACGATCGGCGTGCTGTCGCCGAAGGACGGCCAGTGCTTCGGGACGTAGCCGACGTAGTCCTCCTGGTTGGAGAAGAGCGGGACCGACACCCCGATGCCGATCAACAGGGCTGCCAGGCCTGGCCAGTTGGTGAAGGTGGGGTCGGTCAGGCGGGGGGCCAGGGACTCCGTGGTTGTCGTGGACCTTGACTGGAACCAGCGCTCCACCAGGACCACGCCCAGCCACGGCGCCACCCAGTACGCGATCACCAGCAGGAACGCCTCGTACGCCGAACCCGCGTCGGACAGGGACGCCCATGCCGCCGCCGTACCGGCTACGCCTGAGACCACTACCAGGACGCTGCGGTTCAGCCACGCGGGGAGTTTCAGGCCGAGGGCGGTGAGGGAGATCGCGCCGGAGTAGACGTTCAGGGCGTTCGCCGAGATCGCGCCGAGGATGATCGCGATCAGCACCAAGTTGCCGAGCCAGGACGGGAGATGGCCGGTGAAGGCCGCCGTGGGGGTTGCGTCCTTGGGGGCGAGGAGCGTTGCCGAGGCCGCGCCCATCACCGCCACGAACGTCACCGACACGAACAGACCCAGCGCCGGGTACAGGATCGTCCTGAACTTGTTCGCCGTGCGCGGGAGGTAGCGCGAGTAGTCCGTTGCGTACGGGTTCCAGCCCGCCGCGTACCCCCAGGCCGCGCTGAGCGCGAGCAGGAAGCCGCCAACGCCGCCGCCCGTGCCGCCCGCGCCGAGGTGCGCGTCCTTGAAGGTCCAGACGCCGGCCAGCAGGAAGATCACCGCGAGCGCCGGGAACGCGTACTTCTCGAAGGTGTGCACGAAGTTGTGGCCGATGAAGCCGATCAGGATCTCGGCCACCACCACCAGCAACAGTGACGGCAGGGGACGTAGACCCGTCAGTGTGTTCAGTGCGAACGCCGCGCTCACGCTGTTCACCGCGAACCAACCGACGCCCGCCACAAGGCCGTTGGCCGCCGACGGGAGGATGTTGCCGCGGAAGCCGAACGAGAAGCGGCCGATCACCATCTGCGGGACGCCGAAGCGGGGGCCGTCCAGGGAGAGGAAGCCCTGCGTGATCGCGCCGAGGCCCGTGCCCAGGACGATCGCCGCGGTCGCCTGCCAGAAGGACAGGCCGAAGAAGAGGACCGAGATCACGCCGATGTAGACGGTCGCGAACTCGATGTTCGGGGAGGCCCAGGTCCAGAGGAGCTGGAGCGGGCTGCCGTGGCGTTCGGCGTCGGGGATCGGTTCGGCGCCGGCCGTCTCTACGGCGATGACCTTGTCACCGTATTCGGGGGCGAGGGTGCCGGTCGATTCGGCGGGAGCAGTCGTCATGCGAGGTAAGTGTCCGGTTCCTGCCGGTCCGGGCCCAGAGGCGCATTGTCCGTACCGGGCCGCTCACCGGCGTACAACCTGCACGTATCACTCGGCCTTGGGGTCGTCCTTGAGGTCGTCCTTGTTCAGGGACTTCAGGAACTCGGGGTTGTCGTCCGGCGCGATCCACTGGCCCGGCGCGGCCGTCGCCTCGGCCCCGGTGCGCCGCGCCCGGCCCGCGATCAGCCATGCGACCGGGCCGACCAGCACCTCGCCGAAGAGCAGGATCACGAACACCCACGCCAGTTTCGGCATGCCGCGCACGTCCTCCTCGGGCGTGTTCAGGCAGTCCACGAAGGCGTAGATCCACAGGGCCAGGACCAGCAGGAAAGGCAGATACCTGAGCATGGCGGCGAGATTCTCCTGAGTGGTGGGACGGCCCCGGTGACGGGGTCAGGTTAGCGGGTGGCCGCTGTGCTAGCCCGGGGGCAACCCCCGGACCCCCGGCAGAAGGCAGGGGCGGACGTCGGGAGACAACGAGCGCTCGGCGATACTGGGACACATGGCTTACGACGATCTTCGCTCCCTGCTCAGGGCACTGGAGCGCGAGGGAGACCTCAAGCGCATCAAGGCCGAGGTGGACCCGTATCTGGAGGTCGGGGAGATCGTCGACCGGGTCCAGAAGGCCGGTGGGCCCGCGCTTCTCTTCGAGAAGGTGAAGGGGTCCTCGATGCCCCTCGCCATGAACGTCTTCGGGACCGACCGGCGGCTGCTGAAGGCCCTGGGGCTGAAGTCGTACGGCGACATCTCCGAGAAGATCGGCGGGCTGCTGCGGCCCGAGCTGCCGCAGGGGTTCGTGGGCGTGCGGGACGCCTTCGGGAAGCTCGGCTCGATGACCCACGTACCGCCGAAGAAGGTCAAGGAAGCGCCGGTGCAGGAGGTGGTGCTCACGGGTGACGACGTCGACCTCGACGACCTGCCCGCGCTCTTCACCTGGCCGCAGGACGGCGGGTCCTTCTTCAACCTCGGGCTCACGCACACGAAGGACCCGGAGAGCGGGATCCGCAATCTCGGGCTGTACCGGCTCCAGCGCCACGACAAGCGCACCATCGGCATGCACTGGCAGATCCACAAGGACAGCCGGAACCACTATCAGGTCGCGGCGAGGCGGGGGGAGCGGCTGCCGGTCGCGATCGCCTTCGGATGCCCGCCCGCCGTGACGTACGCCTCCACCGCGCCCCTTCCCGGTGACATCGACGAGTACCTCTTCGCCGGGTTCATCGCGGGCAAGCGGATCGAGATGGTCGACTGCAAGACCGTGCCGTTGCAGGTGCCGGCGCAGGCCGAGGTCGTCATCGAGGGGTGGCTGGAGCCCGGCGAGATGCTGCCGGAGGGGCCGTTCGGGGATCACACCGGGTTCTACACGCCGCAGGAGCCCTTCCCGGCGCTGACCATCGACTGCGTGACGATGCGGAAGCGGCCGTTGCTTCAGTCGATCGTCGTAGGGCGGCCTCCGACGGAGGACGGACCGCTGGGACGGGCGACGGAGCGGTTCTTCCTGCCGCTGCTGAAGATCATCGTGCCGGACATCGTGGACTACCACCTGCCCGAAGCGGGCGGATTCCACAACTGCGCGATCGTCTCCATCGACAAGAAGTACCCGAAGCACGCGCAGAAGGTGATGCACGCGGTCTGGGGTGCGCACATGATGTCCCTGACCAAGCTGATCGTGGTCGTCGACGCCGATTGTGACGTCCACGATCTGCACGAGGTCGCGTGGCGGGCCCTCGGCAACACGGACTACGCCCGCGACCTCTCGGTCGTGGAAGGACCCGTCGATCACCTCGACCATGCCTCCTACCAGCAGTTCTGGGGCGGCAAGGCGGGTATCGACGCGACGAGGAAGTGGCCCGAGGAGGGCTACACGCGGGACGGCGGCTGGCCCGAGATGGTCCTGTCCGACCCGGAGACGGCGGCGAAGGTCGACCGCCGGTGGAAGGAGTACGGCCTGTGAGCAGCGCGTCTGCCGCGATCCCGCAGCCGGGGCGCACCAAGGCGTTCCTACGCCTCGTCATGATCGAGCACTCCGTCTTCGCCCTGCCCTTCGCCTACACCGCCGCGCTGACCGCGATGTTCCAGTGGGACAAGAACATCCACTGGGGGCGGCTGCTGCTGGTCACCATCTGCATGGTGGGGCTGCGGACGTTCGCGATGGCGGTCAACCGGATCATCGACCGCGAGATCGACGCCCGTAACCCGCGCACCGCGCACCGCGAGTTGGTCACCGGCGCGATGACGGTGAAGCACGCGTGGACGGGCGCGCTCGTCGCGCTGGTCGTGTTCCTCGGCTCGGCGGCGCTTCTGAACCCCCTCTGCCTGGCACTGGCCCCCATCGCGGTGATCCCGATGGTGGTCTACCCGTACGGCAAGCGGTTCACGAACTTCCCGCAGGCCATCCTCGGTCTCGCCCAGGCCATGGGCCCGGTCGGCGGCTGGCTGGCGATCACCGGCGAGTGGTCCTGGGACGCGGTGATCCTCGGGCTCGCCGTCGGCATCTGGATCGGCGGCTTCGACCTGATCTACGCCTGCCAGGACATCGAGACCGACCGGGAGATCGGTGTGATGTCGGTGCCGGCGCGCTTCGGGATTCCGGCGTCCATCTGGGGCGCGCGGGTGTGCCACGCGATCACTACGGCCCTCCTCGCCTGGTACGGCGCGGCGACCGGCGCCGGCGCCTTCTTCTGGTTCGGCCTGCTGATCGTCGCGGGCGCGTTCCTGTACGAGCACTCGATCGTCCGGCCGCATGATCTTTCGCGGTTGAACAGGGCGTTCTTCAGCGTCAACGGGTTCATCGGGATTGCCCTGTTCGTGTGTGCGCTGCTGGATCTGCTGGTGCGGGGGCTCACCGTCTAAGCGGCGGTAAGCGGAGTCCTCGGGGTGCTGGGCTTGCGCCGGAACACGAACGCCGCCCCCACCCCAGCCGCCAGCCCGATCAGGTGCGCCTGCCAGCTGACCCCCGACTGCGTGGGCGCCAGGCCGAACAGGATCGAGGTGCCCCAGACCGCGCCGATCAGCAGTCCTACGACGATGCCCAGCGGGCGGCGCTCGACGAAGCCGCCGATCAGCAGGAAGCCGAAGAGGCCGAAGATCAGGCCCGACGCGCCCGCCGTGTTCGTGTGGGCCGGGGATATGAGCCACACGCCCAGGCCGTCCGCGACGATGATCAGCGCGCAGACCGCGGCGAAGCGGCGGATGCCGCCCAGTGCTGCCAGGAAGCCGAACACCAGCAGCGGCACGGTGTTCGCGGCCACGTGGGCGAAGCCGAAGTGGATGAACGCGGCCGGGACGACGTCGATCAGTTCGGAGGGCTCGCGCGGGACGATCCCGAGGCCGTCGAGGGCGTGCCCGCTGAGCACGTCCACCACTTCGAGCAGCCACAACAGCGCGACCCAGCCCACCATCAGCTTGGCCGCGGCCTTCGCGCGGTCGCCCTGCGACCACTCCAACCGCGTACCGGACATGGCACCCCCCCAGAGTCCACTCGTCCCCACAGAAGAACGCCCCGGCACCCTTGACCGGTTCCCGCCCCGCGACGCCAGCTAGGCTCGGTGTCGTGAACCCAGTCAAGCCAGGAGAGACGCCGCGTACGCCTTGGATCGTAGGGGTGTCCGGCGCTTCCGGCACCCCATACGCGGCTGCCGTCCTGCGCGCGCTCCTCGACGCCGGCGAGAGCGTCGACCTCGTGGTGTCCCGCGCGTCCCGGCTCACGCTGCTCGACGAGACAGGGATCTCCTACCGGGACGCCCACTGGCAGGACGACCTGCGCGAATGGCTGGCCCGCGGCGCCGACGGCAAGCCCGGCACCTTCCAGCCCGCCATCGACACCGACGCCGTACGGCACTGGAGCGCGGGCGACCTCGCGGCGGGGCCGTCCTCGGGGTCGTACCCCTCGAAGGGGATGATTGTCGTGCCCGCGTCCACGGCCTGTGTCGCCGGGATCGCCCTCGGGCTGAGCAAGGACCTGTTGCAGCGGGCGGCGAGCGTCACCCTCAAGGAGCGGCGCAGGCTGGTGGTCGCCGTACGCGAGACGCCGTTGAACGGGCAGACGCTGCGGCACCTCGTGACCCTGGACGACCTGGGCGCGGCCGTGGTGCCCGCCTCGCCCGGGTTCTACGCCGGAGCCACCCACATCCAGGACCTGGTGGACTTCGTCGCCGGGCGGGTCCTGGACTCGGCGGGCGTCGAGCACGATCTGTACCGGCGGTGGAAGGGCGACCTGGGCGCCGGCTTCCGCACCACCAACTGACGTACACCAGCAACTGACGTACACCAGCAACTGACTTACAGCACCAACTGACTTACAGCACCCACTTATTCATCGTCATCAACCGTCATCACCGGAAGGCAATCGATCGCATGGACGCGGTGGACAGGCAGCTCATCCAGGCCCTGAGAGAGAACGGCCGGGCCTCCTACGCGGAGCTGGGGCGCCTCGTCGGCCTGTCGGGACCCAGTGTCACCGACCGCATCAACCGGCTGGAGGCGGCCGGTGTCATCACCGGTTACCGCGCGACCGTCGACTCGGCCTCCCTCGGCCTCGGCGTCATCGCCCTGATCGGCATCTCGCTCTCCGACGCCGCCGACCACGAGGACGTGGCGCGCCGCATGAAGGACCTCGGCGAGATCGAGGACTGCTGGTTCATCGCCGGCGAGGACTCGTTCATGCTGAAGGTGCGGGCGCCTGACGTGGACGGCCTGGAGAAGACCATCCGGCGGCTCAGCGGGACCAAGGGCGTCTCCCGCACCCGTACCACCATCGTGCTCTCCACGAAGTGGGAGAACCGGGTCGGAGAGCTGCCCGAAGAGGCGTAGCAACGTAGGCGTACCGTTTAGCGAAGCTGTCTTAGGAAGAGGTATGGGCATGGATGTCGGGCTCAAGCGCGAGCTGGAGCAGAAGGTCCGCTCCGGTGAGCGGCTGTCCCGTGAGGACGGCATCGCGCTGTACGAGTCGGACGACCTGGCCTGGCTGGGCGGACTCGCGCACGAGGTGCGGACGCGGAAGAACGGCGACGTGGTTCATTTCAACGTCAACCGGCACCTGAACATGACCAACGTGTGCACCGCGTCCTGCGCCTACTGCTCGTTCCAGCGCAAGCCGGGCGAGAAGGACGCGTACACGATGCGCATCGAGGAGGCCGTCCGGCTCGCCAAGGCGATGCAGGGCGAGAACCTCACCGAGCTGCACATCGTCAACGGCCTGCACCCGAACCTCCCCTGGCGCTACTACCCCCGGTCGCTGAGCGAGCTGAAGAAGGCCCTCCCGGAGGTCTCCCTCAAGGCCTTCACGGCCACCGAGATCCACCACTTCGAGACGATCTCCGGGCTGTCCGCCTCCGAGATCCTCGACGAGCTGATCGACGCCGGCCTCGAATCCCTCACCGGCGGCGGCGCGGAGATCTTCGACTGGGAGGTCCGCCAGCACATCGTGGACCACCGCACCCACTGGGAGGACTGGTCCCGGATCCACCGCCTGGCGCACGAGAAGGGTCTCAAGACCCCGTGCACCATGCTCTACGGCCACATCGAGGAGCCGCGCCACCGCGTGGACCACGTGCTGCGGCTGCGGGAGCTCCAGGACGAGACCGGCGGGTTCCAGGTCTTCATCCCGCTGCGCTACCAGCACGACTTCGTGGACATGAAGGACGGCAAGGTGCGCAACCGCCTTCAGGCGCGGACGCAGATGGCCACCGGCGCGGAGGCCCTCAAGACCTTCGCGGTCTCCCGGCTGCTCTTCGACAACGTCCCGCACGTCAAGGTCTTCTGGGTCATGCACGGCCTCCAGACCGCCCAACTCGCCCTCCAGCACGGCGCGGACGACATGGACGGCTCGGTCGTCGAGTACAAGATCACGCACGACGCCGACAACTACGGCACCCCGAACAAGCTCACCCGCGACGACCTCCTCGACCTGATCCGCGACGCCGGTTTCCAGCCGGTCGAGCGGAACACGCGCTACGAGATCATCCGCGAGTACGACGGCCCGGACCCGGCGCGGCGCGAGTCCCCGCAGCCGATGCGGGTGTGACGACCACCTTCTGAGACGACCACCTTCTGAAGCGAACACGGCACCATGTCACTGACCTTTGAACTGGACCCCGCGATAACCCCTGCCCTGCGCGAGGAGGTCCTCGCCCTCTGGGCGGACGTCTCGAACGCGGGCGGCTCCGTCGGCTTCGTCGCACCGGTGACGGTGGACGAGATACGGCCCGAACTGGTCCGGCACTTCGTCGCCATGGCGGAGGGCCGCACCCGGCTGCTGGTCGGCCGGGACGAGACGGGCACGGTCGCCGCGACCGTGTTCCTCGCGTTCAACACCCACCGCCTGATGATGCACTGGCTGTGGCTCTACACGGTGATGGTCCACCCCCGCCACCAGGGCAAGGGCTACGGCCGCGACCTCCTCGCCGCCGCCGAGGAGGCCGCCCGCGGCATCGACGGCATCGAGGCGATCCGCCTCACCTGCCGGGGTGGCCACGGCCTGGAGCGGTTCTACGGCTCCTGCGGCTACAAGGAGGTCGGGCGGGTGCCCGGTGCGATCCGTATCGCCCCCGGGGACGACCGGGACGACATCTTCATGCTGCTGCCGCTGCTGTGACCCCCCTGCAAGATCCGTGCGACACCGTGCTTCACTGATTGATGCCCTTGTCCCGAATCGGAAGAGTGGATTGAGATGTTCCGCTACACACTGTGGCGCCTCGGAGTCTTCGCGGGCTGCCTCGGCGTCGTCTGGGGCCTCGTCTACCTCGGCGTCTTCCCGCGCGGCTTCGGCGAGTCCAACGGCATGTGGATCGTGCTGCTGGCGCTGGTGATCTCGGCGCCGATCAGCTTCGTGGTGCTGCGCGGGGTGCGGGACCGTGCCTCGGTGCAGATCGTCGAGCGGGTCGACCGGATGAAGGCCAACCTGGACGCCAACCGCAGCCAGGAGGACGAGACGGTGGACGCCGCCCAGCCGACGTCCCACCCGCAGGGCCAGACTTCCTAGTACCTGGGCCCAACTACCCTTGCCCCCATGGGTGCCGTGAAGACCAGACGCATGCCGCGGGCGGTCCGTGAGCAGCAGATGCTCGACGCCGCCGTGCAGACCTTCGGGCAGCGCGGTTACATGGCCGCGTCGATGGACGAGATAGCCGAACTCGCGGGCGTGTCCAAGCCGTTGGTGTATCTCTACCTGAACTCGAAGGAAGACCTGTTCACCGCGTGCATCCGGCGCGAGGGCCAGGCGCTCACCGAGGCGGTACGGGCCGGCGTGGACACCGGGTCGCCCGCCGACCGCCAACTCTGGGACGGGCTGCGGGCGTTCTTCACCCACACTGCCCAACACCCGGACGGCTGGGCCGTGTTGCACCTCCAGTCCCGCACACACGGCGAGCCCTTCGCGGCCGAGGTGGCCGCGATGCGTGCCGAACTCGTCGCGTTCGTCACCGAGTTGATCGCGGTCACCGCCCGCGAGGCGCACCGCGACCCGGACCTCCCCGAGCATGAGGTCGCCGGTCTGGCCGAAGCCCTGGTCGGCGCCGCCGAGTCCCTGGCGGCCTGGTCGAACGCGACCCCGGGCGTCACCGCCAAGCAGGCGGCGGCGACGCTGATGAACTTCGCGTGGGCGGGGCTGGGACAGCTGATGGAGGGGCGGCCGTGGACGCCGTAGCGCTCATCGGCTCATGAAGGTCATGAAGGTCATGAAGGTCGTGCGGCTCATAAAGGGAGCGGTCGGACGAGTCCGTCCACATGCGTGCGCTCCCCGCTCCGCAGCTGGAAACGGCCGCCTTCCGCCGCGTACTCCACCACCCCCGGCAACAGCACCGGCGCCCTGAACTCCGCTCGTACGTACGCCGATTCGGGCGTCCCGTGTGCCGCGAGGCACCGTGCGGCCGTCCACATGCCGTGGGCGATGGCGCGCGGGAAGCCGAAGAGGCGTGCGGTGAGGGGGGAGAGGTGGATGGGGTTGCGGTCGCCGGACGCGGCGCCGTAGCGCCGGCCGACGTCCTCGGCGAGGCGCCACTCGGCGATGGTGGGCAACGGCTTCCGCGTTTCCCGTACTTCGCCCGCCTCCCGCTCCTCGGGCGCCCGCGCTTCGGTGCGGTGGTGCCGGGCGAGATACGTGCTCTGTGACTCCCAGACGAGCTTGCCCGCGCCCCCGGACTCGCTGCCCGCCCGCATCTCCGTCGTGACCGTCGCCTCCGTGCCACGCCGATGCGGGGCCAACTCGTCGACGTAGACGGTGAGTTCGTGGTCCCCTGTGGCCGGTACCGCCGCGTGCCGGGTGATCTCCACCGACGTGTGGACCAGGCCGAGGAGCGGGAGCGGGAAGGCCCGGCAGCTCATCAGGCGCATGGCGAGGGGGAAGCCGAGGACGTGGGGATACGTGATCGGGAGGGCGTCGTCGCCGGTGGCGAAGCCGCAGACGCGTTCGTAGGCGGCCAGTTTCGCCAGGTCGACGCGGACGCCGGGCAGGACGAGGCGGGTGCGGGGGAACTCGGCGTCGGGGCGGGCCCGTTTGAAG
>NZ_JBXVPZ010000339.1:0-10674 GCF_057961495.1 Streptomyces sp. P5F9
CCACGATCCCCGACACCGGTGGAAACAGCGCCCCTTCACCCTCGGTACCCACATCCAGGGCCACACCGCACGGCACACCCACCACACTCACAGCCGGCACCGCCGCGTCCAACAAGCGCGCCCCCAGCAGCCGTTGATACGGCCACTCCCGCCCGCCTTCACCCCTCGCGATCGCGAACCTCGCCAACGCCGACTCGTTCGAAAACGCGTAGACCCACCGGATACCGCCGAAATCACCGACCAAGGGCGCGTCGTCCCCGTCCGTGGGCACCAATACCGCCGTACGACGGAACTCGCCCAGCAGCACCGCGAATTCGTCCCGCCCGCGCGCCACAACGTCGCTGCTCAGCGGCTCGGGGTTGGTGATTGGTGCAGGAGCGGGCGCCGCCTCGCTCATCTCCGCGTAGTCCAACAGCCGGGACCGCCGTATGCCTCCGGTCTCGCCGCCCGTTTCCGTCTCGCTTTCCCCGCGATCAGACATGGGTGAAATCATCACACCAGCACATCGCGTACGGCAACGCGGAAAGCCTCGACAGGGCCTGGGTAGGGCTGGACAGGCCCCGGGCGGCGCCGTAAACGTCGTAGAACGGCATATAGCGCGGCCCCGTTGACAGCCACGCGCGGGCCAATTCCTGGCCTACCTACAGCCTTCTCATCGTTCTCTTATGTCGGCCTTATGGCATCATCACGCGCCGTACCTAGCTTGCGGGCCATGTTCTTCACCTACCTGAGGCGCGAGTTGCGCCGCCGCAGAAAAGCGGCCCTCGTCGTCGCCTCCGGCCTCGCACTGGGCATTGCGCTGGTCATCGTGGTCAACTCCGTGTCCTCCGGCATGGGGAAGGCGCAGGACAAGGTCCTCCAGTCGCTGTACGGACTCGGCACGGACATGACCGTCACCAAGGCGGCCACGCCCACCGCGAGCGGTTCGCAGCAGCCGCGGTTCCAGTTCGACGCCAACAACAACGACGACAGCAAGACGCAGAGCAGTGACCGTGTCATGGTCCAGGGCTTCACCACCCTGGCCTCCACCACCGTCACCAAGGTGGCGGGGCAGAAGGGTGTCTCCGACGCCGTCGGCGGGCTCAGCCTCAACGTCG
Organism: Streptomyces sp. P5F9; assembly: GCF_057961495.1. Lineage (NCBI taxonomy): Bacteria > Bacillati > Actinomycetota > Actinomycetes > Kitasatosporales > Streptomycetaceae > Streptomyces > Streptomyces sp. P5F9. Next base: position 1,098 of record NZ_JBXVPZ010000339.1, read on the forward strand.
TCAAGGTCGATGGCCAGTTCACCCGCGGCCAGTTCCAGCAGAACCAGGGAAGCGGCACCGGCGGTGGAACCCGCGGTGGCGGTACCGGTGCGCCGCAGGGTGAAGTCACCGGCGGTGGCGCCAACTTCAACATCAACTCGTACTCGGTCTACGGCACGGACGTCACCAAGCCCGCGCTCGGCCCGCTGACCTCCTCGAAGATCACCAGCGGCCGTACGTTCACCACCGCCGAGGCCAACTCCAAGGTCGTCGTCGCCGACTCGGCGTACGCCAAGGAGAAGAAGCTCAAGGTCGGTTCGACGGTCACCATCAAGAGCGTCAAGTACAAGGTCATCGGCATCGCCACCGCCACCAGCGGCGACGCGGCGGCCAACCTGTACATCCCGCTGACGCAGGCGCAGACCCTGAGCGGTGACAAGAACAAGGTCACCACGATCTACGTCAAGGCGACCGACTCCAAGCAGATCTCGGCCGTCAAGAAGACCATCACGAGCAATGTCTCCGGTACGACGGTCACCACGTCCGCCGATCTCGCCGACACCGTCTCCGGGTCCCTGTCCACCGCTTCTTCCCTCGCCACCAGCGTCGGCAAGTGGCTGTCGATCGCGGTCCTGATCGCCGCGTTCCTGGTCGCCGGGCTGCTCACCTCCTCCGCGGTCTCGCGCCGGGTGCGGGAGTTCGGCACGCTGAAGGCGCTCGGCTGGAAGTCCGGCCGGGTGACCCGGCAGGTGGTCGGCGAGGCCGTCGTCAACGGTCTGGTCGGCGGCGTCCTCGGTATCGCGCTCGGCCTGGCGGGCGCGTACGTCGTGACCGCGATCAGCCCGACCCTGTCGGCCTCCCTCGGCAGCACGGGTGGCGGCGGTGGCGGTGGAGCGGGTGGCCCCGGCGGCGGTGGCGGTGGGTTCGGCGGCGGCCGGCAGGCCGCGGCCAAGACCCTCGACGTCGCCCTCACCGCACCCGTCAACGCCACCACCATCGCCCTCGCGGTCGGCCTCGCCGTAGCCGGCGGCCTGATCGCCGGCGCCTTCGGCGGCTGGCGAGCGTCCCGACTCCGCCCGGCGGACGCTCTACGCCGAGTCGAGTAGCCAACACCGGTACGGGTCCGTCGTGGTAGTCAGCGGTACTGCAGCGCCCTGAAGGGGCGCGGGGAACTGCGCGACCAGCCACGACGGACCCGCAGACGACTTACGGCGCCCAACCCCCTTTACTTCCCCAGGAGTTACCCCATGTACGAACTAAGAGGCGTCACCAAGCTCTACTCACGCGGCAAGGAAACCGTCCACGCCCTCGACGGCATCGACCTCACCATCGGCGACGGCGACCGCCTGGTCATCCAAGGCCCCACCGGCGGCGGCAAGTCCACCCTGCTCCAGATGATCGGCGCCCTCGACCGCCCCACCGCCGGCGAAATCGTCCTGGACGGCGTCGACTTGGCGAAACTCTCCGAGGCCAAGCTCACCAAGGTGCGCAGCGAGAACATCGGCTTCGTGTTCCAGTCCTTCAACCTGATCCCGACGCTCACCGCGCAGGAGAACGTCGAGACCGCCCTCGTACCGCTCGGCATCAAGGCGAAGGTCCGGCGGGAACGGGCCGCCGAGGCGCTGGTCTCGGTCGGCCTGGGCGAGCGGGCCAACCACCTCCCCGGCGAGATGTCCGGAGGACAGCAGCAGCGTGTCGCCATCGCCCGCGCGCTCGTCAAGCAGCCCAAGGTGCTGCTCGCCGACGAACCGACCGGCAACCTCGACGAGTCGATGCGCGACGAGATCATGGACGTACTGGAGCGCATGTGGAAGGAGCACGGGCTGACCTTCATCATGGTCACCCACGACTCCGCCATCGCGAAGAAGGCGCCGCGTCTCGCCACCATCCGCAAGGGGAAGATCACGGTGAAGGAGAACGCGTCGTCCAAGTAACTCGGTTGCCGCGCACGGTAGTTCGGCGGGGTCGACGGCTCTGTACCGGAGTTCTCGCGGGCTGCACCCGTCGACTGCGTAACGGAGTACGGGCGACGGCGTAACAGTTCGCGGATGCGCTTTCTCACCCTCCTCTCATCTCTTGAGCGGGTGATCACCCCTCGGCATACTGCGTGTTCCGGGGGGTGTCACGCACGGGTGTGCGGGCTTTCCCCCGGTCGGGTGAACGGGGAATTCGCCCGGTACCTCAGCTCCAGGGGGAGCCTTGCGCAGACACGTGAAGAGAGCGTGCGCGGCCACCGTCGCCGCGTCCGCCGCCGTAGCCCTCGCCGCCGGAATGACCACCCCGGCGTCGGCGAAGCCCGAACAGCGTGCGGCCGGAGCCGCACAACTCGGTTCCGCACGGGCCGGTGCCGCACAGGCCGGGCTCAAGGGCAGCCACCACATCACCCTGATCACCGGCGACCGCGTCACCGTCGACGCGAAGGGCCGGGTCGCCGGTCTGGAACCGGCGAAGGGCCGTGAACACATAGCCGTATCGGTCCGCAAGCTCGACGGGCACACGCTCGTCATACCCGTCGACGCGGCCCAGCTGATCGCGTCCGGCAAGCTCGACCAGCGGCTCTTCGACGTCACCGAGCTCAACAAGTCGGCGGAGCGCGCCTCCCAGAAGGCCGGCCTGAAGGTCATCGTCGGCTACCAGGGCGCCGCCACCGCCACCAAGGCCGACGTCCGGGACGCGGGCAGGCTGCGCCAGTCCCTGAAGACCCTGAACGCCGACGCGGTCCAGACCCCGCAGCAGGACGCACCCGAGCTGTGGAAGGCCGTCACCAACGGCGACAGGTCGGCCGCCGGCATCGCGCACGTCTGGCTCGACGGCGTCCGCAAGGCCAGCCTCGACAAGTCCGTGCCGCAGATCGGCGCCCCGAAGGCGTGGGCGGCCGGCTACACGGGCAAGGGCGTCAAGATCGCCGTACTGGACACGGGAGTCGACGCCGACCACCCGGACCTGAAGACCCAGGTCATCGAGTCCAAGAACTTCTCCACGGCCACCGACGCGAACGACCACTTCGGGCACGGCACGCACGTCGCCTCGATCGCCGCGGGCACCGGTGCGAAGTCGCACGGCAAGTACAAGGGTGTCGCGCCCGACGCGAAGATCCTCAACGGCAAGGTCCTCGACGACAACGGCTCCGGTGACGACTCCGGCATCCTCGCCGGCATGGAGTGGGCGGCCCAACAAGGCGCCGACATCGTCAACTTGAGCCTCGGCGGCCAGGACACCCCGGGCATCGACCCGTTGGAGGCGGAGGTCAACAAGCTCTCCACCGAGAAGGGCATCCTGTTCGCGATCGCCGCGGGCAACGAGGGCCCCCAGTCGATCGGTTCGCCCGGCAGCGCGGACGCGGCCATCACGGTCGGCGCGGTCGACGGCAACGACAAGCTCGCCGACTTCTCCTCCACCGGCCCGCGCGTCGGCGACGGCGCCATCAAGCCGGACGTCACCGCGCCGGGCGTCGACATCACCGCCGCCGCGGCCCCGGGCAGCGTCATCGACAAGGAGGTCGGCGAGAACCCGCCCGGCTACCTGACGATTTCGGGTACGTCGATGGCGACCCCGCATGTCGCCGGTGCCGCCGCGATCCTCAAGCAGGAGCACCCCACCTGGGGGTACGCCGAGCTGAAGGGCGCGCTCACCGGGTCCGCGAAGGGCGGCAACTACACGCCGTTCGAGCAGGGTTCGGGCCGTATCGCCGTCGACAAGGCCATCAAGCAGAACGTCATCGCCGACCCGGTGTCGGAGAGCTTCGGCATCCAGCAGTGGCCGCACACCGACGACACCCCGGTCACCAAGCAGGTCACCTACCGCAACCTCGGCACCGCGGCCGTCACCCTCAATCTCACGGTGGCCGCCACCAACCCCAAGGGCCAGCCGGCTCCTTCGGGCTTCTTCAAGCTCGCCAAGACCTCGGTGACCGTTCCGGCCGGCGGCACGGCCTCGGTCGGTCTGACCGTCGACACCAAGCTGGGCGGCACGCTCGACGGCGCCTACTCCGCATACGTGACGGCGACGGGCGGCGGGCAGAGCGTCCGTACGGCCGCGGCCGTGGTGCGCGAAGTCCAGTCGTACGACCTCACGTTGAAGTTCATCAACCGTGACGGCACTCCCGCGAAGTACTACACGGCCACGGTGGCGGGCCTGTCCGGCCTCGGCGCCGGCGGCTACTTCTCCCCCTACGACGAGTCGGGCACCGTCAAGGTCCGTGTTCCCAAGGGCGGTTACGTCCTCGACACCGGGATCTTCGTGGACCCGGAGGACTCCACCAAGGGCGCCGACTGGATCGCCCGGCCCAAGCTGGACATCGCCAAGAACACCTCGGTCACGCTCGACGCCCGCACCGCCAAGCCGGTCGACGTCACGGTGCCGGACACCGGCGCCAAGTCGGCCTTCGCGTCACCGGGTTACTCGCTCATGACGGCGGACAGCGGCGCCTCCTTCGGCTGGTTCCTGGAGACGTACGCCAACTTCCGCTCCGCGCACCTCGGTCCGCAGATCACCGACGGTTCGCTCTCCGAGCAGTGGGACGCGCACTTCCTCAAGGGCACCGACGAGCAGTACGACACCACGACCGGCGGCAAGGTCAAGCAGCTCGCCACCGGCTTCACCAAGCACTACAAGGCGAGTGAACTCGCCACGGTGAAGGGCCGCATGGGCGCCGCGGCGAGCGGCAAGACCGGCCTGCTCTACGCCTTCGGCTACCTGCCCGACGGTGGCGGCGGCGCCTCCGCCACCACCAGCCCGCAGCCGCTGCCCGGCACCCGAGTCCTGCACGTCTCCACCGTCAACGGCGTCCAGTGGGAGCTGGACTTCGAGCAGGACGCCGGGCGTGACGCGGACGGCTTCCCGATCGCCGAGTCCTTCTACGTCTCGAACGACCTGGAGACCTTCAAGGCCGGCCGGACGTACACCAGGACCTTCAACACGGCCGTCTTCGGCCCGCACCTCGACGACGTCTACGGCGTGTACCGCTACGGCAACGAGATCTCCGGAATCGTGCCGCTGTTCGCCGACTCCGCGCAGCACGCGGGCTCGTCGCTGTTCACCTCGGTCAACACGACCCTGTACCGCAACGGCACGAAGGTGGGCTCCAACCAGGACCCGCTGCTCGGCGAGGGGGTGTTCAAGGTCCCGGCCGCCAACGCCTCGTACAAGCTGACCACTTCGGTGATCCGCAGCGTCAAGGTCGCCGCCGCCTCCACCCGGATCGACGCGAGCTGGACGTTCTCCTCGAAGAAGCCGTCCGCTGGAGACGAGGTCCAACTCCCCGTCTCCACGGCCCGCTTCAACGCGACGACCGGCCTGGACAGCCGTGTCGCGGCCGGCAAGAAGGCGACCTTCCCGGTCACCGTCGAGGGCGCGGCCGCCGGCCGCAACCTCAAGTCCCTGGGCGTGTGGGTGTCGTACGACTACGGCCAGACCTGGAAGAAGGTCACCGTCGTCAACGGCAGGATCACCGTCACCAACCCGGCCAAGGGCAAGGCCATCTCGTTCCACGCGAAGATCGCCGACAAGAAGGGCAACAAGTCGACGATCTCGATCTACAACGCGTACTACGGCAAGTGAGCCGCTAGGCCGTGTCCGCAAAGTCCCGCCTGCCCCGCGACGCCCGGCACGCACTCTCGCCGCACCGGGCGAAAGCCCAAGTACGTCCAGTACGAGGGCTTCCGCCCGGCACGCCGAGAGCACGCACCGGACGCCGCGGGGCCCGCCCTTCGGGCGGACGACGGGACTTTGCGGACACGGCCTAGTGCCCGAGTAGGCCGACAGCGAACGGCCCGCCGGAAGTGCAGCTTCCGGTGGGCCGTTCGTGTTTCCGTGGCCCCATGACAGCCGAGACCGTCGAGTACATCCGGTACCGCATCCCCGAGCAGCGGTCGGTGGAGTTCCTGGCCGCCTACACCCGTGCCGCACGACAGCTGGCCGCCGCCCCGCAGTGCGTGGCGTACGAACTGGCCCGTTGCGAGGAGGACGCCGAGCACTTCGTCCTGCGCATCACCTGGACGTCGACCGAGGCACACCTGGAGGGTTTCCGCAGGTCGGAGCTGTTCCCGCCGTTCCTCGCCGAGATCGGCCCGTACGTCGAGAACATCGAGGAGATGCGCCACTACGAGCCGACACCGGTGCGCGGCGACGGCTCCGCCGTCCCCACCCTGTACGACTGGGCGGGCGGCGCCGAGGCCTTCTCCCGGCTGACCGAGGTCTTCTACGACAAGGTGCTCAAGGACGACCTCCTCGCACCCCTCTTCGCCGGTCTGGCCCCCGAGCACGCCGCGCACGTCGCCCTCTGGCTCGGCGAGGTCTTCGGCGGCCCGGCGACCTACTCCGAGACCCAGGGCGACCACGGCCACATGGTCGCCAAACACTTCGGCAAGAACATCAGCGAGCGCCAACGCCGCCGGTGGGTCGACCTCATCCAGGACGCGGCGGACGACGCGGGCCTGCCGACGGACGCGGAGTTCCGGTCGGCGTTCCTCGCGTACGTGGAGTGGGGGACGCGGCTGGCGGTGTACTTCTCCGGCCCGGACGCGCAACCGCCCGCCAAGCAGCCGGTGCCGCGCTGGAGTTGGGGGTCGATGCCGCCCTATCAGGGGTGACACCGCCGTGCGGGGGGTGTCGTAGGGTCACCCCATGACCGTCGCCGTGACCGCCATGATCACCGCCGTCGTCGGCGTGCTCGGTACCCTCTTCGCCCCCGTCCTCAGCCAGCGCCTCACCGCCCGGCAGCGCACCGAGGAGGCCCAACTCGCCGAGCGGGTACGGAGGTTCGAGGAGCGGCGGGACGCCTACACGGCCATGAACCGGGCTTCCCGGCAGTTCCACACGCTGCTCAAGGACGCCCTCCACCGCATCCGCGACGGCGTCTACACCGAGCTGGAGCGAGACCAGTTGGAGGAGGCCCGCCGCGACTACCGGGACCGTTACGCCGAGGCGCAGATGGTCGTGCCCGAGCGGATCCTGGACGCGTCCCGCTCGGTGAACCAGGTCCTCGCCGGTGTCGACGCCGTCGTCAAACGTCTGGACCGTGGCCTTGCCCGGGACGGTGAGAGCGCCGAGGAGGCGCTGGTCCAACTGAAGGAGGCCGAACCGCGGTTGGCCGCGATGCGGCAGCTGATGCGCGCGGACCTGGGCGTCACGGAGTGAAGTCCGGGCGCTGGGTCGACGCCCCCGCCCGGGTCGCGTCCGTGCCCCAGCTCGCCAGCAGGCGCAGGGCGTCGGCCGACGGGGAGCCCGGCTCCGCGTGGTAGGTGATCAGGGACTGCTCGGAGCTGTCGCTGAGGCGGAAGCCCTCGAAGTGCAGGGTGAGGTCGCCGACCAGGGGGTGGCGGAGGCGCTTGACGCCGTAGGTCTTCTCCTTGACGTCGTGGGTGGCCCACAGGCGCCTGAACTCCTCGCTCTTGACGGAGAGTTCGCCGACCAGGGCGGACAGGCGCGGGTCGTCCGGGTCGCAGCCCGCGTCCATGCGGAGCATGCTGACGATGTCCGTGGCCTTCTGCTCCCACTCCACGAACAGCTCGCGGTACTCGGGCCGCAGGAACACCAGCCGCGCCCAGTTCCGCTCCTGCGGCGGCAGCTCCGACCAGTCGCCGAAGACGGCCGCGGCCATCCGGTTCCACACCAGGATGTCCGTGCGTCGGCCGCAGATGTACGCCGGGACCGTCTCGATCGCGTCGAGCAGCTGCCGTAGCGGAGGCCGCACGTGCTGGGTGGGGGCCGACGGCTTCTTCTTGTGCTGCTTCGGCTTCGCGAGGTGGGTGAGGTGGGAGGACTCGGCGTCGGAGAGGCGCAGGGCGCGGGCGATCGCTTCGAGGACCTCGGCCGACACGTTCCGTCCGTTGCCCTGTTCCAGGCGGGTGTAGTACGCCACCGAGACCCCGGCCAGCTGCGCCAGCTCCTCGCGGCGCAGCCCGGGCACCCTGCGGTGCCGCCCGAAGTCCGGCAGCCCGACGTCCTCCGGCTTCAGCCGGGCCCGGCGGGTGCGCAGGAACTCGCTCAGCTCGGCACGTCGGTCCAGGTGCCGGCCGTGGCCCAGGGGCTCGGGGGCGGATTCGGGCTGTTCGTCCATACGGCCCAGTATTCCCGGTCCTACGTCCAGGAGCCTGATCCCGCTGGTGGTAGGCACAGCGGACGTACGCAGAAGCGTGACCTGGGCAGCCTCAGGACTTTCGGGCAGGCTTGGCAGCGTGCCCGGCCGGAAGGCAGCCGGGCGCACAATTCCCCCGCTAGGAGAGTTTCGGCATGACCACAGTCGCCGCATACGCAGCCCCCGCCGCGAAGGCTCCCCTGGAGCGCACCACCATCGAGCGCCGGGCCGTACGTGAGTTCGACGTCCTGATCGACATCAAGTTCGCCGGTATCTGCCACTCGGACATCCACCAGGCCCGCGAGGGCTGGGGCGAGGCCATCTTCCCGATGGTCCCCGGCCACGAGATCGCCGGCATCGTCTCCGAGGTCGGCCCCGGCGTCACCAAGTTCCAGGTCGGCGACCGCGTGGGCGTCGGCTGTCTGGTCGACTCCTGCCGCGAGTGCGACAACTGCAAGGCGGGCCTGGAGCAGTACTGCACCGGCGGCAACGTCGGCACGTACAACGCCGTCGGCAAGGACGGCGAGCCCACCTACGGCGGCTACTCCGAGAAGGTCGTCGTCGACGAGAACTTCGTCCTCGGCATCCCGGAGGGCATCGCCCTCGACGAGGCCGCGCCGCTCCTCTGCGCCGGCATCACCCTGTACTCGCCCCTGCGGCACTGGAACGCCGGCCCCGGCAAGAAGGTCGCGATCGTCGGCATGGGCGGCCTCGGCCACATGGGCGTCAAGATCGCGCACGCGCTCGGCGCGGAGGTCACCGTCCTCTCGCAGTCCCTGCGCAAGCAGGAAGACGGCCTGAAGCTCGGCGCCGACCACTACTACGCGACCAGCGACCCGAAGACCTTCGAGGAACTGCGCGGCACCCTCGACCTGATCATCTCCACGGTGTCGGCCCCGCTCGACCTCGGCGCGTACCTGTCGCTGCTGAAGACGGACGGCGCGCTGGTCAACGTCGGCGCCCCCGAGGAGCCCGTCTCCCTCAACCTGTTCTCGGTGATGGGCGGCCGCAAGACCCTCGCCGGTTCCGGCATCGGCGGCATCCCGGAGACCCAGGAGATGCTGGACTTCTGCGCCGAGCACGGCTTCGGCGCCGAGATCGAGCTGATCTCCGCGGACCAGATCAACGAGGCGTACGAGCGGGTGCTGGCGAGTGACGTCCGCTACCGGTTCGTGATCGACACGGCGACGATCTGACGGCGTCGCTTCTATCAGGGTCCCGGAGCAGTGCGGCTCCGGGGCCCGGTGCGTTGTCGAGTGGCGGGTGCGTCGTGGTTGCTCGCGCAGTTCCCCGCGCCCCTAAAGGGTCGGACCAGCACAGGCGCTTTTAGGTGCGCGGTGCGCGGTGGTGCGCGCCCACGCGGCGGAGCCGCAAATCGATACAGCCCCGCGCCCCTAAAAACACCGGTCGCCCTGCGTCTTTCAGGGGCGCGGGGAACTGCGCGACCAGCCCCCACGCACCCGCAGCCGCCGACGAACCTCAGCCGCCCGCCCTGTTCCGCCCCAACAGCCACAACAGATA
>NZ_JBXVPZ010000340.1:0-10645 GCF_057961495.1 Streptomyces sp. P5F9
GAGTGCGGGGGTGTCGGTGAGGGGCGGAAAGGGGTTGGCCATGTCCCACTCCCGGGTGGCTTCCTGGGCGGCTCTTTTCGGCTTACTTCGCAGTAATGTTACCGCAGGTAAGGCCAAGTGGGGCGAGCCGGGCGGTCCATGGCGGGCGCATGGCCGACGCAGAGGTGACGCAGGGCCGACGTATGGCCGACAAAGCCGTGCGAACCCGCCGAGGTTGCACAGGCCCGGCTCCGTACCACCCCCGAACCAGCACAAAGTCCCCACGCGGGCCCCGTACGATCTTCGACCTGACCCGAGGTAACACCCCGGCGGCGGGCCGGGATGAACGCCTCGGTACGCACCATGCGTACCTAATGCAGCAGAGCGGTACAAGCTGCACGCCACAGGAGCTGCCATGTCCCTCGTCTATCCGTCCGGCTACGACTACGACGGCGCGCCCGTGCTCGTCGAGCCCGAGATCCGGCGGCTGGACGGCGTGGTGCGGGAGGTGTCCGTACCGCCGTTGGTGCCGCCGGCGACGCACGGCTCGCTCGCCGACCTGCCGTTCGAGAACGCGGCGGCGGCACCGGAGCACGTGGTCCTCAGCAGGCAGGACGAGGACGGCAATTGGCGTGATGTGACGGCGACGGAGTTCGCCGAGCAGGTGCAGGCCGTCGCCAAGGGGATGATCGCGGAGGGGCTCGCGCCGGGCGACCGGATCGCGGTCATGGCGCGGACGTCGTACGAGTGGACGCTCCTCGACTTCGCCGCGTGGGCGGCCGGTCTGGTCACCGTCCCGGTGTACCCGACATCCTCCCTCTTCCAGATCCGCTGGATCCTCCAGGACTCGGGCGCGGTGGCGATGGCCGCCGAGACGGTCGCCCAGGCGGCGGCGCTCGGTCCGGAGACACCGCGGCTGCCCGACCTGCGGCACATGTGGGTCTTCGAGAAGGGGCACCTGGACCGGCTGGCCGAACTCGGCCGGACCGTCCCGGACCAGGAAGTCTCCGTACGGCGTGGGGTGTTGCTGCCCGACACGCTCGCCACCGTCATCTACACCTCGGGCACCACGGGCCGCCCCAAGGGCTGCGCGATCACCCACGGCAACTTCCTCGCGGAGATCGACAACGCGATCGAACTCCTCTACGGCGTCTTCAAGAACAAGGCGGACGAAGAGCCCTCCACGCTCCTCTTCCTCCCCTACTCCCACGTCTTCGGCCGCATGGTCGCGGTCGCCTGCATCCGCGCCCGGGTCCGCCTCGGCCACGCGGCGAGCCTCAAGTCCGAGGACCTGCTCGCCGACCTGGCGAGCTTCCAGCCGACCTTCCTGCTGGCCATCCCGTACATGCTGGAGAAGGTCTTCAACAACGCGCGGGCGAAGGCCGAGAAGGGCGGCCGCGGCAAGGTCTTCGACCGCGCCACGAACGTCGCCCGCCGCTACGGTGAGGCCCTGGAGGCCCGCCAGTCCGGCAAGGGGCCGGGCCCGACCCGCCCGTTGAAGACCGCCCGCGCCTTCTACGACCCGCTCGTCTACCGCAAGATCCGCAACGCCCTTGGCGGCAAGCTCCGTTACGTCATCTGCGGCGGCTCCCCGCTGGGCCGCCGCCTCGCCGCGTTCTACGCCGGTGCGGGCATCGAGATCTTCGAGGGCTACGGCCTGACCGAGACGACGGCGGCGGCGACCTGCACGCCCCCGCTCAAACCCCGCCTGGGGACGGTCGGTTGGCCCATGCCGGGCACCAAGGTCCGCATCGCGTCGGATGGCGAGATCCTGCTCTCCGGCGGCCAGGTCTTCCGCGGCTACTGGGACCCGCACGGCGACGGGGTGATCCCCGCGTCCCAGGACGGCTGGTTCGCGACCGGCGACATCGGCCGCCTCGACGACGAGGGCTACCTCACCATCACCGGCCGCAAGAAGGAGATCCTGATCACCGCGGGCGGCAAGAACGTGGCCCCGGCCCCCCTGGAGAACTGGCTCCGCTCCCACCCGCTGATCGCCCAGTGCATGGTCGTCGGCGACCGCCGCCCCTACGTCGCCGCCCTCATCACCCTCGACCTCGAAGGCATCACCCACTGGCGCCAGATGAACGGCAAACACCCGGTCCCCGCCGAACTCCTGGTCAACGACGAGGAGTTGATCGGGGTCCTGCAACGCGCCGTCGACGACGCGAACAAGCTGGTCTCCCGCCCCGAGTCCATCCGCCGCTTCAGCATCCTGCCCGTGGACTTCACCGAGGCGGCGGGCCATCTGACGCCGTCGATGAAGCTGCGGCGGGAGTTCGTCATGCAGGAGTTCGCGCGGGACATCGAGGCGTTGTACGCGAACTAGCGGCCGTTCAGGGTGATGTGGTGCGTACCTGGTCATTGACTTCCCAAGACCCCCGCGCGACATTCCCAGCCCATTCCCCGTCGGGCTGGAGCGGCCATGACCACGAGCGCGGACGGACAGGCACAACTCCCCGGTAGAAGACGCGTGTTGGCCGGTGGTGCGGTTGCGGCGCTCGGTGTCGTCGCCGGGGTGCAGCACACGGCACGGGCCGCCGACCTCCCTCTCCTCGGCACCTACGACGTCGTGGTGATCGGCGCGGGGGCGGCCGGGATGACGGCCGCGCTGACCGCCGCCAAGCAGGGGCTGAGCTGTGTGGTGGTGGAGAAGGCGCCGACGTTCGGGGGATCGGCGGCGCGCTCGGGCGCGGGGATCTGGATCCCCAACAACCCGGTGATCCTGGCGGCCGGAGTCCCCGACACCCCCGCCAAAGCCGCCACTTACCTCTCCGCGGTCGTCGGCACCGACGTCCCGGCGGACCGACAGCAGTCCTTCCTCGCCCACGGTCCCGCCATGATCTCCTTCGTGATGGCGAACAGCCCGCTGCGCTTCCGCTGGATGGAGGGATACAGCGACTACTACCCGGAGTTGCCGGGCGGGCTCCCGGGCGGCCGTTCCATAGAACCCGATCAGCTCGACGGAAACATCCTCGGCACCGAACTCGCCCACCTCAACCCGCCCTACCTGGCCGTCCCTTCGGGCATGGTCGTCTTCAGCGCCGACTACAAGTGGCTCGACCTGGCCGCGGTGAGCGTGAAGGGCGCGGCCGTCGCGACCGAGTGCCTGGCCCGGGGGACGAAGGCGGCGCTGCTCGGCCAGAAGCCCCTCACCATGGGCCAGTCCCTCGCCGCCGGCCTGCGGGCCGGACTCCAGTCCGCGCAGGTGCCGGTGTGGCTCAACACCCCCCTCACCGACCTGTACTTGGAGGGCGGCGCCGTCACCGGAGCGGTCGTCACCCGGGCCGGAACCGCCGGACTGGTGCGTGCCCGGCGCGGGGTCGTGGTCGGCTCCGGTGGCTTCGAGCACAACGCGGCGATGCGCGCCCAGTACCAGCGCCGGCCCATCGGCACGGACTGGACCGTCGGCGCGAAGGAGAACACCGGCGACGGCATCCAGGCGGGCCAACGGGCGGGCGCGGCCCTGGCGTTGATGGACGACGCCTGGTGGGGACCCGCCATCCCGCTTCCCGGCGACCCGTACTTCTGCCTCGCCGAACGCACCCTCCCCGGCGGCCTGTTGGTCAACCAGGCCGGTTCCCGCTTCGTCAACGAGGCCGCGCCGTACAGCGACGTCGTCCACATCATGTACGACCGCGACACCGCCGCTCCCGACATCCCGGCCTGGCTGATCGTCGACCAGAACTACCGCAACCGCTACCTGTTCCGGGACGTGTTGCCGACGTTCACGTTCCCCGACGACTGGTACAGCTCGGGGGCGGCGTACAAAGCGTGGACGCTGGACGCGCTGGCCACGTCGATCGGCGTCCCGGCGGCGGCCCTGCGGTCCTCGGTGAGCCGCTTCAACTCCCTTGCGGCGAACGGCAAGGACACGGACTTCGGGCGCGGCGACAGCGCCTACGACCACTACTACACGGACCCGTCGATCCTCCCCAACTCCTGCCTGGCCCCGCTGTGGCTGCCCCCGTACTACGCCTTCCGCATCGTCCCCGGCGACCTCGGCACGAAGGGTGGCATGCGCACGGACGCACGGGCCCGGGTGCTGCGGGCGGACGGTTCGGTGATCCCCGGTCTGTACGCGGCCGGGAACGCGAGCGCGGCGGTGATGGGGCACAGCTACGCGGGCGCGGGCTCGACGATCGGGCCGGCGATGACGTTCGGGTATGTGGCGGCGATGGATCTGGCGGGGGCGTTGTAGGCAGCGGGGCGCAGCGGTCGTAGGGCTGCCTTCTTGGCTGTCGCGGCCTGGTCATCACCCGGTCAAGGGATGGCCAGGCCCGGATCAAGCGGCCGTATGCATTGCGCATGCAACGGGATCGGAGGCGGGACATAGGCGGATTTGGGCGCTCGTGACGTGGCTACTGTGAGGGCGCGCAAACGTCCACAGTGACCACGATGACTCGCGGGAAGAGGAGACGGCGGTGGGGGAGCCGAATCGGTCGCGCCTTCTTGACTACGCGCGGGAGCCGGCGGGGACGCCTGGTCCGCCGGAACCGCGCCGTTCCAGGCTGCTCGACTTCGCGGAGGCGGCGCCGGCCCGCCCGGGAGCGGAGCGGCGGCCAGGACCCAAGCCCGGTGTCCCGCCGTACGAGACGCCCGTGTTCGTACCCGCCCATCCCCGGTACGTCGACACGACGTACGACGACGGCCGTCCGGTCCGCGTGCCGTTCATCGCGTACGAACTCTTCGCCCACCCCACCGACGTGACCGGGACCGTGGCGTTCGCCTTCACGACCCTGGAGAAGCTGGTCACCGCGCTCGGTGAGGCCCAGCCGTGGGTCGCCACCTCTCTCGGGCCGCTGGCCGAAGGGGTGGGCCAGCAGGGGGTCACCGTGCTGCTCGACCCACGGGTGGCTCCAGGACCACCCAACTGGCAGTTGGCCGATCTGGCCGCCTACGCGCGGGAGGTGCGCTGATGTCGGCCGACTTCAAAGCGGTCATGGGTGACCTGACCTCGATGGCCACGACGTTCCACGACCAGGCCACCGACTATCGGAAGCTGCACGACGAGGTGGCCCCGCCCGTGGTGAGCGGTGGGGACTCCGCCCTCGACCACGCCATCAAGGAGGTCGCCGATCTCATCGTCGCCCTCCACATCGGCTTCGCCGACCGACTGGACGACCGGGGCGACAAGGTCGCGTACGCCCGTGACTCCTTCCACCGGCACGACATCGACGTCCACGGCGTGTTCGACGACCTGATGGCGGGGGAGGGCTGATGGGCGACAGCTGGGTCGGCGGCGACATCGGCGGACTCCGCACAATGGCCACGACGTACAAGAACGCCAAGGACAAGCTCGACGACGTCATCAGTCCTCTCACCCGTGCTGTGGACGCCCTGGTCGACGACGCGGGCTGGAAGGGCGAGTCGGCGGAGTCCTTCCGTGCCACGTACACCGAGGACGCCGTGACCGCCGGTGCCTTCGCCGCCCTCGTCCACGAGGCGGGCGACATCATGGACACCCTCGCCGACGCGCTCTCCACGTGTGAGACGGCCCTGCAGAACGCGGAGCACGTGGCGACGAAGAAGGGCGTCGCGATGGGGGACAAGGGCGTCCCGCTGCCGACGGTCACCTCGACTCCGCCCAGTGCCGACGAGCAGAAGACGCTCTCCGCGATGGGCGAGTACGACACCGTGCGCAAGGAGGTTCTGCACACGGCACAGAAGGCGCGGCTGGCGGCGGCGGACCAGTTGCAGGCGCTGTACGCGGAGGTGACCGGCAAAGCGGAGGTCACCGCCGGCGACAAGATCACCGTCGTCGACTATCTGCGCGGTCTGTACGCCTTCGACGCCGAGGACGCGCGGGTCGACGGCGCCAAGGCCCGCACGAAGATCGACGACGCCAAGGCCGAGGCGCAGGCGGCCAAGAAGGAACTCCGCTCCGAACGCAAGGCGTTCCAGAAGGCCGGCCGCTCGCTCCCCAAGGACTTTCCCGCCAAGGGTGCCTACGCCGACGCCGTCGCCAGGGTCCAGTCGCTGGAAGAGGACATGGCCCGCGCCGACTACGGCAGCACCAAGCTGCCCTACGACCGTGCCCTGAACGTCAAACTGGCCGACGCGGCGGACGCGTTGCGCGCGGGCGAGAGCCTGGACAAGCTGCCGGACTTCCTCAAGGAGGTTCCTGTGCTGGACGTCGCGGCGGCCGGTGCCTGCGGGTTGCTGGAGGCGTCCGAGGACCACGACAAGGGGTGGTCCTGGCAGCATTCCGTGGCGGTGGACGGGGGTGCCAACGTCGCGGGGCTGGCCACCGGTGTGGCCATCACGGCAGGCCTGGTGGCCGCTGCGCCCTTCGAAGCGCCCGCCATCGTCGTGGCCGGAGTGGGCGGCGCGATCGTCGTCGGGGCGACCGGGGTCATCGACCACGCGTTCCACGAGCACTGGAGCGAGGACATCCACGACCACGGCGTGGTCGGCGGCGTGCTGCACGGCACGGGCCATGTCATGACGGAGACCGGGCATGACTTCGTACGACTGAAGGATGACGTCTGGCATGGCATCAAAAGCATCTTCTGAGGCCCCTGGGTCCGGCACCCCGGCCCGGATTCCCGCCCTGCCCGGGCTCGGCACCACCTGGTACGAGCGCGGCACGCGCTACTGGCTGCGCCGGGCTTCCGGAGCCCTCCTCTGGTTCGTCGTGGTGGCCTTCTTCTGCTATATCGCGCTCGTCCTCTACGGGAGTTTCCGCACCAGCCTGCCGCCTGCCGTGCGCACGGTGTGGGACTGGGCCCAGGCGGTCCTGTCCTTCGTGGCCTTTGCCTGGGGGTGGCGGGTGCAGCGGCGGGACCTTCACAAGAAGCTGCTGGACCCGCCAACGCCCGGCAAGTCACGCCAGGCCAAGCGTGACGAGACCCGGCGCTCCACCGGACTGGCCGTCGCGGGCCGCGCCCTCTGGCTGGTCGCGGCACCGGTCGCCCCGGCCCTCGCAGCGGGCTGCGTCGGCTGGGTGATCGCCGCGTTCGCGGTCCGCGAATACCCGAGCGAGGTCGGTGCCCGACGCTGGCTGCAGGAACACCCGTCCCGAACATGATCCGCTCCGCCATCCCGAAACTGCCCGGGCTCGGCAGAACCTGTACAAGCGCGGCGCGCTCTACTGGCTGAGGCGCTCTTCCGGTGCGCTCCTCTGGCTCGTGCCGATGGCCATGATGTGCGGCGTCGTCGTCGACCTCTACCAGTCGTTCCGGGTCCACCTGCCCCCGATCCTGCGCCCGGCGCGGGACTGGACGCAGGCGGCCGCATCGTGCGGATTCGCGGTCTGGGGCTGGGTGCAACAGCGCCGGGCCATCCGTAAGAAAGCTGCTGAACCCGCCGCCCCCTGCCCAAGCCTGGACAAACAAGCGCTACGAGACCCAGCGCGGCCACAACCTGGGGCGCGCCGCCCTCGTCCCGGCGCTGCTCGTGCTCCCCGTCGTACCGGCGCTCTTCGCATGGAGCGTCGGCACGCCGGCAGCCGCCTTCACCGTGCGCGAATACCCCAGCGAGGTCGGCGCCCGCCGATTCCTGGAAGCCTCAGCCGACCTCCGCCGGCTTCCGGGCTACAAGAAACGCCTGCGCTGACGACTCCCCGAGCTCCTCTTCCGCTTCCCGCACGGTCCGTGACCGCAGCCTGAACCCCGCCGCCTCCAGCAACTCGGCCATCAACTCCGGTCGCCGGCGTTCGAAGTCGAGGGTCACCGGGTGACCGAAGGGCTGGTCGAGGGTGAGGGGCCGGTCGCCGGCCTGGAAGGCGAGCAGCAGGTATCCGCCCGCTGCGAGGATCCGGTGGAACTCCGCGAAGAGGAACGGGAGTCGGTCCACAGGCGTGTGGATGGACGAGTACCAGGAGACAGCCGCCGCCAGCGTGCCGTCTGGGATGTCCAGGTCCAGCATCGAGCCTTGCCGGAAGCGCAGCCCCGGGTTCTCGCGGCGCGCGATCGCGAGCATCGACTCGGACAGATCGAGGCCGAACACGTCCAGCCCCTGCGCGGCGAGGAACGCCGTGGACCGCCCCGGCCCGCAACCGAGGTCGACCACCTGCCCGCCCCCGCCGCCGCCCCTGCTCACCAAGTCGGCGAAGCCCGCCAGCACCGTCCAGTCCCGCGGCTTGGCGCTGCGTTCCCCGGCGAAATGGTCGGCGTAGTCCTCGGCGATGGCGTCGTAGAAGGTCCGGGTACTGCTCACGAAGTCGGCCTCGGCGGAGGCGGACGGCGTCGATGTCATGACCGGGAACCTACCGACCCCCACTGACAACCGGTGGCTCTCTCCGCAGCCCGCCCAACCGCCGGAGGCAAAGGCAGGAGCCCCGGCACCTTGCGGTGCGGGGCTCCTTGGGTACTGCTATCTGTTCCGGATCAAAGCACCAGGCTCCGAGACCGAAGGACTGCGATCAGGTGACTCAGACGGGGGTGACGTTCTCCGCCTGCGGGCCCTTCGGGCCCTGGGTCACGTCGAAGGAGACCTGCTGGTTCTCCTCCAGCGAGCGGAAGCCGCTCGCGTTGATCGCGGAGTAGTGAACGAAGACGTCGGGGCCTCCGCCTTCTTGGGCGATGAAGCCAAAGCCCTTTTCGGCGTTGAACCACTTCACGGTTCCGGTAGCCATAAGCCCTCCTTGGGCCCAAAGGGTTGCCCTGCTCCAGAACCCTGCTAAGTGTGAAAACAAAGTCCCGCACTACTGCATACGTCTGAAAACGACTAGAGCCCGCGGTTACATGCTCCGCAGGCTCTGTACTGCAAGGGAAACCAAACTGCAACTTGCGGCGAGCCTAGCACGCGGGCAGCCGAAAGCAATAGAGGCCAAGATCACATCACCCGGACGTTTGAAGATCGCCAAAGGCTTGACTGTGGGGCCGAAGTATGGAGCGTACCGCATGAGGTCTAGCCTCACGTCGTGGACAATTCTCGCATCCGGCCGCGCGTCGGCCACATTCAGTTCCTGAACTGCCTGCCCCTGTACTGGGGGCTCGCGAGAACAGGCACGCTTCTCGACTTCGAGCTGACCAAGGACACCCCGGAGAAGCTCAGCGAGCAGCTGGTGCGGGGCGACCTCGACATCGGGCCCATCACGCTCGTCGAGTTCCTCCGCAACGCGGACGACCTCGTCGCCTTCCCCGACATCGCCGTCGGCTGCGACGGCCCGGTGATGTCCTGCGTGATCGTCTCGCAGGTCCCGCTGGACCAGCTGGACGGCCGCCGGGTCGCCCTCGGCTCGACCTCGCGGACCTCCGTACGCCTCGCGCAGCTCCTCCTCGCCGAGCGCTACGGCGTCCGGCCCGACTACTACACCTGCCCGCCCGACCTGAGCCTGATGATGCAGGAGGCCGACGCCGCCGTCCTCATCGGTGACGCCGCCCTGCGCGCCAACCTGCTCGACGGGCCCCGCTTCGGCCTGGAGGTGCACGACCTCGGCTCGCTCTGGAAGGAGTGGACCGGGCTGCCGTTCGTCTTCGCCGTGTGGGCCGCCCGCCGCGACTACCTGGAGCGCGAACCGGTCATCACCCGCAAGGTCCACGAGGCCTTCCTCGACTCCCGCAACCTCTCCCTGGAGGAGGTCGGCAAGGTCGCCGAACAGGCCGCCCGCTGGGAGGAGTTCGACGAGGAGGTTCTGGAGCGGTACTTCACCACCCTCGACTTCCGCTTCGGTGCGCCCCAGCTCGCCGCCGTCGCCGAGTTCGCCCGCCGCGTCGGCGCCACGACCGGTTTCCCCGCCGACGTGAACGTGGAACTGCTCCAGCCGTAATAGCCGTATAGCCGTATAGAAGACAGAGGCCGTAGAACGCGGATCTGCTCCAGCCGTCATCACCGGCGGGGTGCGGCGCACTACCCTGCTGGAAGTCGTACGGGGAGGGGGACGGCATGCAGCCGCTCGGAGACGACGAACCCACGGTCGTGGGGCCCTACCGGCTGCTCGGCCGGCTCGGGTCCGGGGGGATGGGCCGGGTCTATCTCGGGCGCAGCGCGGGCGGGCGTACGGTCGCGGTCAAGATCGTGCATCCGCACTTCGCGCTCGACGAGGAGTTCCGCGCCCGCTTCCGCCGCGAGGTCGACGCCGCGCGCCGGGTGGGCGGCGCCTGGACGGCCCCTGTGCTGGACGCGGATCCTGAGGCTTCCGTGCCCTGGGTCGCCACCGCCTACGCGGCCGGGCCCTCCCTCTCCGCCGCCGTCGCGGACGGCGGGCCGCTGCCCACGGCCACCGTGCGGGCGCTCGGCGCGGGGCTGGCCGAAGCGCTCACGGCAGTACACGAGTTGGGGCTCGTGCACCGGGACGTGAAGCCGTCCAACGTGCTCCTCACCCTCGACGGACCGCTCCTCATCGACTTCGGCATCGCCCGCGCCACGGACGGCACCGCCTCTCTCACCTCCACCGGCGTCTCCGTCGGCTCACCCGGTTACATGGCCCCGGAGCAGATCCTCGGGAAGGGCGCGGCGGGGGCGTCCGACGTCTTCTCGCTGGGGGCCGTGCTGGTGTACGCGGCCACGGGTGCGTCTCCCTTTCCCGGTGACTCCTCTGCCGCACTCCTCTACAAGGTCGTCCACGAGGAGCCCGAACTGGGCGAGATGGACGGTGAGTTGAGGGAGCTGGCGAGTGCCTGTCTGGCCAAGGACCCCACCGCGCGGCCGACGCCGGGGGAGGTGGCACGGCGGCTCGCTCCGGACGGGGCGGCCCGGCTGGTGGCCGGGGGGTGGCTGC
>NZ_JBXVPZ010000341.1:0-10643 GCF_057961495.1 Streptomyces sp. P5F9
GTGTGGGAGCACCTGGGTGTCGGGGCGGTTCAGGAGTGCGGGGGGTGGAGTTGGTGTACCGGGATCCGACCCGGTGTTTGCTGCCGCCGCGACTGGGGTGAACGCGAGGACGCCCGCTAGGCAGAGGGCGCAGGCCGACACAGCGGTCCGGGGTGGGAATCCGATTGTCATACTGCAAACGTAGGAACAGAGACGCTGCGGAGGGTGTTGGCCGGGCCGAGGGGGGTTCGTCAACACCCGGATGCGCTAGTGATTCGTCTGCGGGTCCGGTGGGGGCTGGTCGCGCCCACGCGGCGGAGCCGCACATCGACACAGCCTCGCGCCTCTTAAGGGCATGCCCGTCGCCGTCAGTTCGACGGCAGCGTGGGCTGGATCTGGCGTAGGAACGTTGCGTTGTCCGGGGTTTCTCGCATTCGCTCCAGCAGGGTCTCCAGGCTGCCCTGGGCGTCCCTGTTCTGGAGGACGCGGCGCAGGCCCCGTACCGTCGTCAACTCGGCCGGGGTGAGGAGGAGTTCCTCTCGGCGGGTGCCGGACGGGGTGATCTCGATGGCGGGGAAGATCCGGCGGGATGCCAGGTCGCGGCTGAGGCGGAGTTCCATGTTGCCGGTGCTCTTGAGTTCCTCGAAGTAGACGTTGTCGGCGAGGGAGCCGGTCTCCACCAGTGCGGTGGCGAGGATCGTGAGGGAACCGCCCTCCTCGGCGAGGCGTGCGGCGCCGAAGAACTTCTTCGGGCCGATCAGCGCGGTCGAGTCGACACCGCCGCTGAGGGTACGGCCACCGGACGCGGCCGCGTTGTTGTGTGCCCGGCACAGCCGGGTCAGTGAGTCGAGGAGGATCACTACGTCCTCGCCGGACTCGACGAGGCGCTTGGCCCGCTCGATCACGAGCTCGGCCAGCGCGATGTGCTGCTTGGGGGCCTTGTCGAAGGTGGAGGCGTACACCTCGCCGCGCACGGAGCGCCGCATGTCGGTGACCTCCTCGGGCCGCTCGTCGAGCAGCAGGACCATGAGGTGGGCCTCGGGGTGGTTGCCGGCGACGGCGGCCGCGATCTGCTGGAGCAGTACGGTCTTGCCGGTCTTGGGCGGGGCCACGATCAGCCCGCGCTGGCCCTTGCCGACGGGGGCGATCAGGTCGGCGACGCGTCCGGTCAGGCCGGACGCCGGGTGTTCGAGGTGCAGCCGCTCACGCGGGTGCAGCGGGGTGAGGTCACGGAAGTGGCGTCGGCCGCGCAGTTCGGCGGGCGTGTGCCCGTTGACGAACGCGACCTCGGTCAGGGCGCGTTGCCCGCCGCGGACGCCTTCCACGAGGTCGCCCTTGCGGAGGCCGTGACGGCGGATCAGCGCGGGGGAGACCTGGAGGTCGGTGGGCGAGGGCCGGCAGTCCAGCGCTCGCAGGTGCCCCTTCCCGTTGCCGTCGATGTCGAGGACACCGGTGGCGGTCTGGATGCGGGGCTGTTCCTGTACTGGGGGTTCGAGTGTGGTGGTCATGATGGGTGGTCCTTTCAAGGACGGGATGCGTGTGTCATGCGGAAGGAAGGGGGGAGAAGCCGCAGACGGAGGGCGAACGAGCGCTCCTCGGGGCGGCGGGGAACATCACCTCGGGTACGGCGGAAAACGCCGGTCACGAAGTGGTGTGGAGAAGCCGGTGTGCCGGTCGGAATCGACGGGCTGTTCGGCGGAGGAGAAGTACTTCTGGCACCGGCGCCCGGAACGGGGCGTGCACAAGTGCTGACCGCACCGTAGCACACCCGGCGCGGTTCTAAGTGTGACGTAGGGCTCAGCGACTCGCCAGGAGACCGTACAGGAGGGGGATCCGCGGCTCGGGCAGTCGCCACCAGCCGGTCTCGGCACGGGCCATCCGCGGCCAGCGCGGCCACGGCAGTTCGTCGCTCTCGCGAAGGCGCCGGATGCTCAGTCCCACTGCTGTCAACGCGTTGATGACTTCGTCTATTCCGTGCATCCACTCGTAGCTGTCGGTCGCCCCTTCTACGGCCGGGCCGTCGGTGTACGTGAACGTCGCGTCCCGGTGCACCGGGCCCCCGCCGCCCAGGTAGTCGTGGCGCAGCAGCAGTTCCGGTCCGTCGCCCGGGGCCGGCTTCGGGCCCAGCGAGTTGAGCAGGGGATGGAACTCGACGATGTACAACAGGCCGCCGGGGCGCAGGAGTCGGGCGACCACGTCCGCCCAGCGCGGCAGGTCGGGCAGGTAGCACAGGGCGCCCTTGCCGGTGTACACGACGTCGAACTGCCGTTGCCCCAGAGCCTCCTCGGCGTCGTACACGTTCGCCTGTACGTAGTCGACGTCGAGGCCCGCCTTCGCCGCGATGGCGTTCGCGGCCGCGACGGACGCCTCGGAGAAGTCGAGGCCCGTGGCCCGCGCCCCGCGGTGCGCGAACGCGAGGGTCTCGGTGCCGAGGTGGCACTGGAGGTGGAGGACGTCCCGGCCCGTCAGGTCGCCCAGGTCGTCCCACTCGAAGGACGCGAACCAGCGGTCCGGGTCCGGGTCCCCGTCTAGGCCGTAGAACCGGCTGGCGAGGTGGACGGGGGTGCGGGCGTCCCAGTTCGCCTGGTTGGCGCGCATCAGGCGGGCCTGGTCGTCGGTGGTCATGGGGACATCCTGCCGTGAACCTGTGAGGAGTTTCCGGCTTCCCGCCTCATACCAGCCATACGAACCCCCGATGGCCCTTCGGCGACCCATTTCTTGTTCTAGTCAATGGCCGTACCTACGCTGCCACCACCGCACCACGGCGGCACGGGACAAGGGACTTGGCAATCATGGGTCGACTGGCCGGGAAAATCGCTTTCATCAGTGGAACGGGGGCTGGAATAGGGCGGGCCGCGGCGCTGATATTCGCGGCGGAGGGTGCCGAGGTCTTCGGTTGTGACATTGATGAGGACAGTGCGGCCGAGACCGTGGCACTCGTCGAAAAGGCCGGCGGAACCATGCGGTCCCTGGCTCCGGTCGACCTGTCCACCCAGGGTGGCGCCCGGGAGTGGATCGAGGCCGGGATCGCGGCCTTCGGCGGGATCGACATCCTCTACAACAACGCCTCCGCGCTGCGGAACGGCCCGTTCGGGACGATGCCCGCCGAGGACTGGTACTTCACCATCAAGAACGAGCTGGACATCCCCTACTTCTGCACCCAGGCCGCCTGGCCGCACCTGATCGCGCGGGGTGGCGGGGCCGTTCTCAACGTCGCCTCCGTGGCCGCCGTACGCGGGGCGCCGTTCATGCCGATGGTGCCCCACGGGGCCGCCAAAGGAGGGGTGTTGGCGATGAGCCTGCACCTGTGCGCGGCCGGCGCCCCGCATCACATCCGGGTCAACACCATCGCGCCCGGCATGACCCGCACCTCCGCCACCGCGCCCTTCCTCGACGATCCGGCAGGCCCCAAGGCGCAGTTGGAGGCGCGCATCCCGGTCGGGCGGGTGGGGCAGCCCGAGGACATCGCACGGGCCGCCGCCTTCCTCTGCTCCGACGAGGCGGCCTTCGTCAACGGCGCCAACCTCATGGTCGACGGCGGCGACAGCGCGATGGCGGGCTGAGCCGCCGTGACCACCCGACTTGACCACGTGGGCGTCAACGTACGGGATCTGGCGGCCCAAGTCGCTTGGTACCAGGGGGCGTTCGGCCTCAAGACCGTCTTCGAGTTCCACCTCGAAGGGCCCGGTCTGCGCGGCGTCGTCCTGGAGCATCCGCGGGGCTGGCGCATCGAGTTGCTCGCCAGACCCGGCTCCGCCCCCGGCCTTCGCGCACCGGACCCGCTGACCACCGCCCTCACCGAGGGATACGGGCACTTCGCGGTCACCACCCCCGAACTCGACCCCGTCCACGGCGCGTTGGTGGCCCATGGCGCGGGCGAGGTCATGGCACCCGGGCCGTCCCCCGAGCCCGGAGTGCGCATGGCCTGGGTCAGTGACCCCGAGGGAAATCTCATCGAACTCATAGAGAAAAACGCAGAGTGAGGGCACGCACGATGACGGATTCGACCTCCTTGAAAAGACTGGACCCCGGAACTCTCATAGCATGCTGTCTCGCGGTCGCGGCGGCACAGTTGTGCATTACCGTTCCCTCGCCCATCAACGGAGAAATTCAGGCCGCATTCGGTGCGTCGGGTTCCCAGGTCGCCTGGGTCACCTCCGCGTTCATTCTTCCCACCGCGATTCTGGAACTGAATTTCGGTGTGGTCGGCGATCTCTTCGGACGCAAGCGGCTCTTGGTCCTCGGCGGACTCGTCCTGGCGCTCGGTGAACTCCTCAACTCCACCTCGCAGAACATCACCATGATGTGGACCGGGCAGGCCCTGGCCGGCATCGGCGCCGCCGCGCTGTTCCCCAGCTCCCTCGCGGTCATCGCGGCGGCCACACCCGACGGCAAGGACCGCGCCAAGGCGGTCTCCACCTGGGCGTTGTCGATCTCGCTGGCCTCCGCGCTCGGCCCGCTGTCCTCCGGGATCCTCGCCACGGTCGCGGACTTCCGCTGGGCGTTCGTGCCGCCGGTCGTCCTGGGCCTCGTCGTCGCGGTCACCTCCTGGAAGCTCGTCACCGACTCGAAGGCGCCCGAGGGCCGCGCGCTGGACTGGCCCGGGCAGATCACCATCGCCGTCGGCCTCACCGCCCTGCTCTGGGGCATCATCGAGGGCGGCGACCGCGGCTGGGGCAGCGCGGCGATCGTCGGCTCGCTGGCCCTGGCGGCCGTCGCGCTCACCGGGTTCGTCGTCGCGGAGACCCGCGCGGCCTCGCCGATGTTCAACCTCGACCTGCTGAAGATCCCCTCGTTCGCGGCGGCGGCCGTCGTCGCCCTGGCCGGAATGTTCGGCTTCATCGGTACCGCCTACTGCGTCTCGATCCGCCTCGGCGCGGTGATGCACCTCAGCGCGCTGCGGGCCGGAATGCCGTTCGTGATCCTTCAGTTGATCCCGCTGCTGCTGGCACCGGTGCTCAGCCGGATGCTCACCCGGATCGACGCCCGCTGGCTCCTGATGGGCGGGCTGCTGCCCATGGCCGCCGGACAGTTCTGGATCGCCGCACTGCCCATCACCACCACCTCTCTGGCCGCCTTCATCGGCCCGGTGCTGCTGCTCGGCATCGGCTTCATCTGCGTGGTCTCCTCGCTGACCTCCGCGGCCGTGAACGCCGTACCGATCAACATGACCGGCATGGCCAGCGGCGCGACCAGCCTGGTCCGGGAGTTCGGCCAGGGCCTCGGCCCGGCCGTGATCTCCACCATCGCGATGAGCCTCGCGTCCTCCGCCCTCGTCGGCAAGCTCAGCGGCGCCGACGCCGGCATGGAGAAGGCGGCCGGTCCGCTCGCCGTCGTCAACGCGGGCAGCGCCCAGGCCAAGGCCGCTGCGCAGACCGCGCTCGGCCACGGCATGGCCATCGGCGTGGTGATCTGCGGCTGCGCCTCGCTGCTGGGCGCGGTGGTCACCCTGCTGCTGGTGCGGAAGAACACCGAGCGCGCGGCCGTGGGGGCGGGGGAGCCGTCGGTGCAGGCCGCCACCGCGTGACAGGTGCGTAGTGCTGGTGGGGGAGAGGCCGGGGCCGGTGCCCCGGCCTCTCCGGATTTTTTCTGTGGGGGCTGTCGATCCGGCTCGGTCGCGTTCGTCGGTGGGGTGTAGGAAGCTCATCGAGGACTGGGAGGACCCATGAAATACATGCTGCTGGTGTGCGGCGACGACACCGCCGACGGCTCCGGGATGGCACCCGTGGAGCCCTGGGTGGAGGAGCTGGGCGAGCGGGACGTACGGCTGCACGGTCACCGGCTCGCGCTGCCCGCCGAGGCCGTCACCGTGCGGGTGCGTGGCGGGGAGGTGCTGCGCACCGACGGGCCGTTCGCGGAGACCAAGGAGTACGTCGCCGGATACGACATCCTGGAGTGCGACACCCTGGAGGAGGCCGTCGAGGCCGCCGCGAAGCATCCTGTGGCCACCATCGGCGCCCTGGAGGTCCGCAGGTTCTGGGACGACGAGGACGCCGAGGCGGAGATCCGCGCGCTCGACGCCGAACTGACCGAGGCGGCCCGAGACCGGGACGTCGACCGCGCGCTGGCCTGCTACGCGCCCCATGCGGAGGTCTTCCACCTCGCCGACGGCCACGAGCGCCAGGGCCTCGACGCCCACCGCAAGGCACTGCGGGACCTGTTCGCGTCGGTCACCGGGCCGGTGACCCGCGAGGTGCGGGAGTTGCGCATCCAGGTGGACGAGAGCATCGGCTTCGCCCACTCCCTCGTGCGCCTGACCGGCACCCGCACCGACGGCTCCCCGCTCGACGAAACCGTGCGCGTGACCACCGGTTACCGCGACGTCGGCCTGCGCCGGCTGATCACTCACGAGCACGCCGTGTCCCTGAAGGAGGCGTGATGAAGTACGCCCTGCTGTTCTGCTCCCCGGTCGGGGACGAGGAACAGAGCCCGGCGGAGCACGCCGACGACCCGCGTTTCGCCGCCTACTTCGAGGAGGTGCGAGCGGGCCGGGTCACCGGAGGCGCACGGCTTCGGCCCTCCACGGACGCCACCACCGTGCGTGTCCGGGGCGACGAAGTGCTGCTCAGCGACGGGCCGTTCGCGGAGACGAAGGAATACCTCGCCGGCATCGCCTTCATCGACGTCGCGGATCTCGACGAGGCGATCGCCCTGGCCGCCAGGCATCCGGCCGCCTCCGACGGCGGCTCGGTCGAGGTGCGGCCGGTCTGGGAGTGAACGTGCCGGACGTCGAGGAGGCGGTCGCCGCCGCCTTCCGCGAGGAATGGGGCCAGGTCGTCGCCACCCTGATCCGGGTGACCGGCGACTGGGACCTCGCGGAGGAGTGCGCGCAGGACGCCTTCGCCCAGGCGCTCGACCGGTGGCGGCGCGACGGCATCCCGCGCCGCCCCGGCGCCTGGCTGACCACGACCGCCCGCAACCGCGCCCTCGACGTCCTGCGCCGGGAGGCGGTCGGGGCGGAGAAACTGCGGGAGGTCGCGGTGCTGGGGCGGGACGAGGGACCGTACGACCCGGAGTACGACGGTGACGACAGCGGCGTCGAGGACGACCGGCTGCGGCTGGTCTTCACCTGCTGCCACCCCGCGCTGCCCATCGAGGCCCGGGTCGCCCTGACCCTGCGCACGCTCGCGGGCCTGACCACCCCCGAGATCGCCCGCGCCTTCCTCGTCCCCGAGGCGACCATGGCGCAACGGCTCGTGCGGGCGAAGAAGAAGATCCGCAACGCCGGTATCCCCTACCGGGTGCCGCCCGCGCATCTGCTGCCCGAGCGGACGACGGGCGTGCTGGGGGTCGTCTATCTCCTCTTCAACGAGGGCTACGCGGCCACGTCCGGTGCCGAGTTGGTGCGGACGAACCTGTGCGCGGAGGCGATCCGCCTGGCCCGCGTGCTGTCCCGCCTGATGCCGGACGAGCCCGAAGTCCTCGGCCTGCTGGCCCTGTTGCTGCTGCACGACGCCCGGCGCCAAACGCGCGTGGACGCGGCGGGCGAGTTGGTGACGCTGGAGGACCAGGACCGTACGGCGTGGGACCGGGCCGAAGTCGACGAGGGCGCCGCCCTGTTGGAGACCGCGCTGCGCCGGGGCCGCCCCGGGCCGTACCAGATCCAGGCCGCGATCGCCGCCTGCCACACCACCGCGCCCACGGCCGAGGACACCGACTGGGCCGATATCGCGGGCCTGTACGGCGAGTTGGAGCGCTTCGTGCCCTCCGCGGTGGTGCGCCTGAACCGGGCGGTGGCCGTGGGCATGGCCCAACACCCGGATGCGGGACTGGAGTTGGTGGCCGAGTTGGAGAGGTCGGGCGAACTCGACGACTATCACCTGCTGCCCGCGACCCGCGCCGATCTGCTGCGCCGCAGCGGTCGTACGGCGGAGGCGGCGGTCGCGTACGAACGGGCGCTGGAGCTGGTGGAGAACGCGGCGGAACGAAGGTTTCTGGAGCGGCGGCTCGCGGAGTGCCGATCCGCGTAGGGGGTGTTCGTCGGTGGGCCCGGTACCCCTGAGGTCTGGTTCGCGGGGCTCCGGCTGGGCGGTTGACCGGGGGCGTCCTCAGCGGACGTCGAGCAGGCCCGCGAGGAGGTGGAGTCGCTCGGCGTCGAGGCTGCCCTCGGCCGCGGTGCAGACCATGAGCGCGGGGCCCGGGTTGCCCGGTATCGGGTAGGCGTCCCAGTCCAGGTTGAGTTCGCCGACCCGGGGATGGTCGAGGCGCATCTGGCCGCGGGTCGGTTCCTCCACGTCGTGGAGGGCCCACAGGGCCGCGAACTCGTCGCTGCGGACGGCGAGTTCACCCACCAGCTCGACGGCGCGCGGGTTCCCCGGATCGGCGGCGACCTGCGTCCGCAACATCCCGATCAGCTCCGCGACGGTGGCCGCCCGGTTCGGGCAGGTCCGGTCGGCCTGGGGGTGCAGGAACAGGGCCAGCATGTTCCGTTCCTTCTGGGGCTGGCGGGTTAAGTCGCCCAGCAGGGCGCCACCGAGCGGGTTCCAGGCCAGCACGTCCAGGAAACGGCCGACGACCAGGGCGGGCGAGGTCATGGTGTTCAGCAGTCGCAGCGTGGTGTCGGGTACCTCCTCCGGCTCGTAGGAACGCGGCGGTTGGACCGGGGTGCGTGCGG
Organism: Streptomyces sp. P5F9; assembly: GCF_057961495.1. Lineage (NCBI taxonomy): Bacteria > Bacillati > Actinomycetota > Actinomycetes > Kitasatosporales > Streptomycetaceae > Streptomyces > Streptomyces sp. P5F9. The sequence goes on from NZ_JBXVPZ010000341.1 coordinate 8,594, forward strand.
CGGTGGCGAGGCTGTGCAGGTGGCGGGTCTCCTCGGCGGAGAAGTTGAGGGCGCGCGCGAGAGCGTCCAGGACCTGTTCGGAGGGGCGTACGTCGCGGCCCTGCTCCATGCGCTGGTAGTAGTCCGAGCTCACTCCCGCCAGCAGGGCCAGCTCCTCGCGCCGCAGTCCCGCGACGCGCCGTCGCGGGCCGGGTTCCAGGCCGACGTCCTGCGGCCGCAGCCGAGTTCGGCGGGTGCGCAGGAACTCCGCGAGTTCGCGTCGGGGATCGTCGCTCATGGCGTGGGAGGAGTCGTTCACCGCGCCAGTATGCCGTCGGCGCGGCCCGCGAGGGTGGGTCTGCCGGACCCAGGAAAAGGAGAACGACCGTGATGTCGCGTGCGGGGTCCACCATCGGATCAACCACACAGCGGGCCACGGAAGGAACAGCGATATGAAGGCCGTTCAGATCACGGGTTTCGGTACTGCGGACGTACTGCGGGTCAACGAGGTGGACCGTCCCTCTCCCGGCTCGGGTGAGGTCCTCGTGTCGGTCGAGGCGTCCAGCGTGAACGGGCACGATGTGATCGTCCGGTCGGGGGAGTTGAAGATGGTGTCGGGGCGCCGGTTCCCGATCGGTGTGGGGCTGGACTTCGCCGGCGTCGTCGCCGCGACCGGCGCCGGTGTCGAGGGCTACCGGGTCGGGGACCGGGTGTGGGGCATGGTGCATCCGAGGCAGCGGCACTCCGTCGCCGGGGCGGCCGAGTACGTCGTGGTCTCCGCGGAGCGCATCTCACACGCCCCGGCGGACCTCTCGTCGGTCGAGGCGGCCTCCCTGGTCGTCGCGGGTTCCACGGCGCTGATCGCGCTGCGCGACAGCGTGCGCCTGGTGAGCGGCGAGAAGGTCCTGGTCCGGGGCGCGGCCGGCGGAGTCGGCACGGCCGCCGTGCAGTTGGCGCACGCGATGGGCGGCCATGTGACCGCGCTGGCCCGCGACCGCCACGCCAAGATCCTCACCGACCTCGGCGCCGACGAGGTCCTCGACTACGGCTCCACCACCTCCGACCAGATCGGGCCGTTCGACGTCATCGTCGACACCGTCGGCACCGAACTGCACTGCTACCGGGGCCGGTTGGCCAAGGGCGGCCGGATGGTCACCGTCGGACTGTCCCCGTCCGCCATCGCCGCGATCGCGGCGTCGAGCGTGCACGGCTCCCGCCGTATCCGCACCTTCAGCGCCAACCCCGAGACCCCCGTGCTGCGCGACGTGGCCGACCGTGTCACCTCGGGCGCGCTGCGGCCGGTGATCGACAGTGTGTACCCGCTCGCGGACATCGCCGCGGCGCACCAGGCGTTCGAGCGCGGCGGCGTCGTGGGCAAGCACGTGGTGACGGTGCCGCGCAGCTCCGTCTGACGGAGTCAGATCAGCGGGGGTCGGTGCGCAGGTCGATGCCACGGTCGTGGGCGTCGGCGGTCACGATCCGCGTCGCCATCCGCGACAGCCGCTTCCGGTCGGTTGCGGGAAGGGGCTCGACACACTTCTCGATCCGCTCGGCGAACCGGGCGGTGACCTGCTCCGCGAGCTGCCGTCCGGCGTCGGTGATCGACACCTGGAACGAGCGGCGGTCGACGGTGCTGGGCGTGCGGGTGACCAGACCCCGGCGCTGGGCGCGGTCGACGAGGCCGGTGATCGAGGACTTGTCGAGGCCGAGGTGACGGCCGAGTTCGTTCATCGTCGGTTCGCGGTCCCGCAGTATCCCGAGCAGCCGCGTCTGGGTGATCGACAGGTCGTACTCCCCGGCGATCTCGGCCAGCGCGTTCTGCACGAGGAACGAGAGCTGGGCGAGGGCGTCGACCAGACCGAGATCCTCGGTCGGCGGGGGCGGGGTGTCGTGCGCTGAGGTCATGTGCCGGATTCTACTTGCAAAGGTACGTGGCACCTACTAATTTAATTGGTGTCGCGTACTAAAACCTACGTGGCACCCACTAAATCTGTCGCGTCCTGTGCCCTGAATCCGATCCGAGGAGACCTTTCATGGACATCCGCGCCGCCGTCGTCCAGTCGTACGGCAC